>CAWIYT010000178.1:0-13238 GCA_963840085.1 uncultured Nitrososphaerales archaeon | reverse complement strand
AATTCGCTCTTATTTACAAATGTTTCAGCCAAACTTAAAGCTGGATAACACCTAATTAAGATGTGTTTACTTTAACCACATCTCTTCCTGATGAAAGTTGGTGTACCAGTTTACTGAGAAAGATTAGATGGAATGACTATGTAATATGTCCACGTTGCCAGTCTAATAACGTAAAGAAGGATGGTCTTTACAGATCATATCAAAAGTATTTTTGCAAGCAGTGTAAAAGAGGATTCAATGACAAAACAGGTACTGTATTTCATTATTCACATACACCATTGAAGGTTTGGTTTCTGGCACTGTACCTGTTCTTGTACTCTGGCCTGGCTGTTCAATAAGAGAGATATCGCTTGAGGTAGTGGTACCATATCCAAGATGCTACAGATTTATCAGAACAGTTATGGAAAAAATTTCTTCTTCTTCTTACGCTAAACTCGATGGTAAGGTCGAGGGTGATGAATTCTATATCAAGGCAGGATTGAAAGGAAGATCATATCATGATGAGATAGTAAAACTAGGTAGAAAACCCCGGAAAAGAGGACTAAAACCCTGGAGAGGTAGAGGTACATTTTACAAGGATCATCCAATGATAACATGTATTCATCAAAGAAGGAACGGAATGACATATTTTGATGTTCCTTTACGACAGTCACTTCTTGATATTGTCTGTAGCAGAGTACAGTATGGTTCCACAATATTTACAGATGAATATAGGGCATATGACCAATTGGAAGAACATGGATTCGTACACAAAAGTGTAATCCATTCGCAGAAAGAATATGCAAATGGTATAATACATGTCAATAACTGTGAATGCAGAAGCAACTTGTATCAGTTATGGATAAGAAAGTTCATGGGCGTAAACAAGTACAATTTACAGACATATTCAAAAACATTCGAGTTTATTCATAATAGTAGATTCAGTACAAGAAAGGAAAGATTCATGGAAATCCTTTGTTAATTAGTAGCTGAAACATTCAGAAATAAGAGCGAATTAATTTAGTTAGAATATTTCTACTATAAGTAAAATAAGATGGCTTATAGTAAAATAAAATTTTTACCATTAGTAAAAAAGGGTCAAGAAATATCAATCAACCTGATACACAACTACTGAAACCACATTCAATACACATATTACAACCTTCTGTAATTATAAGTTTGGAGTTACAAGTTGGACAAACCTCATCTTCATTTATTTCTTGTATAGGCTTGTGTATGAATTTCATCTGTTCACTATTTTTTATTGGTTCCCTTGTAGATACAGATATGTGACTTAAATCATCATTTACTTCATTATTTTTCTCCTCAAAAAGCTTAGAAACATATTGAATAACATATGGTTCTTTTACATAAGATTTAATATATTCTTGGACATATTTACTTGGTTTTACAATAAAAGACTTTTCTAATGTATTAGTTCCTGTAATATGTAAAACTTGTTCATTTCTCGAACCATCTCTATATACAGTGACGCCTTTTAATCCTAATTCATGAGCTAGTAAATAAGAAGATTTAACATCTTCAACGGTAACATCGCCTGGCATATTAATAGTTTTTGCTATAGCATTACTTATCCATCTTTGCCATACAGATTGAGCCATTATATGATCTGTCCAATGAATATCAATAGCTGTTGTAAACATATTTTGCATCCATTCTGGTATTTCATTTAATCCTCTAATTGATCCATAATTATTAGCTATTTTTGTTAAAATATCATCATTATATAACCCATTTTCCTTTAATACATTTTCAAAAATTTTGTTAGTATAGAAAAATCTTCCTACTGTAACACGTTTTTCAAAAACTAATGCAAAGACCGGCTCTACACCATTTGAACAATCTGCTATCATTGATAGAGTTCCAGTAGGGGCAATAGTGGTAGTCCAAGAATTACGAATTCCAAACTTTTGAATTTTTTCAATTAATGAATCCCAATCGTAAGAATGATATTCTTTAGGCATTTCGTAATATCCTGCTACTGGAATTTTCCCTGATACATAGTCAGACTTTTTGAATAGTGGAAATGGGCCTCTAGACTTAGCGATTGCTACACTTTCTTCCATACTATAATAAGTTAATGTTTCGGCAAGTTTATTCATAAATTCATAACCTTCTTTAGAAGCATATGGAATTCTCAATAAAAATAAAAGATCAGCAATTCCCATAATTCCTAATCCTATTCTTCTTGTAAGCTTTGTATTATAGTCTATATCATCAACAGGATATTTATTAGCATCTATAATATTATCTAAAAATCTTGATGAAATTCTTATTGCTTGTTCATACCTTGACCAATCAAATTCGAACATTCCATCTGCTTTTCTTTTGACAAAGTTAGATAAATTAATGGATCCAAGATTACAAGATTCATATGGATATAATGATTGTTCTCCACAAGGATTTGTAGCTCGAAGTGGTCCTTCTTTTGCTTTAATGCATGGATTGTATTTATTTATATTATCAAAGAAAATAACTCCTGGTTCTGCACTTTTCCATGCACTTAATGAGACAAGATCTATTAGTTGATGCGAATCTATCTGTTTAATAGGCTCTTGCGTTCTAGGATTTTTAAGAGTATATTTATTACTATTTTTATTGATAAGCGACTTCCAAAAATCATCCCATAGACCAATGCTCACATTAAAGTTTTCAAAAACTCCAGGTTTTGTCTTTGCAGTAATAAATTTTTCAATATCAGGGTGCCATACTTCTAAAATTCCCATATTTGCTCCGCGTCTTTTGCCTCCTTGTTTTACAACATCGGTAATTGTATCTATAATTCGCATAAAGGATGCTGGACCAGATGCAACTCCAGAGGTAGATGCAACAATATCACCTTCAGGTCTCAAGTCAGAATAATTAATTCCAACACCCCCTCCTGATTTAAAGATCATAGCTGCATCTGAAGAAGTCTTCATTATTCGTTCCATGTCATCAGGCATATCCAATACAAAACATGCCGAAAGTTGCCCTAATCTAGCCCCCGCGTTCATTAAAGTAGGGGTATTAGGAAGGAAATCTTTTGATACCATTAAAGCATAGTATTCTTTTATTCGGTCTTCATATTCTTTGAACTTTCCTTGAAAAATTAATTTTAAAAGTTCTTTGAACGATGTTTTCATTTGTCCTTGAGAAGCTAACTGAACATATAATCGAATTAGAGATTCAAAATGATATCTATTTAAATAATAAGAGCCAATCTTTAATTTAAGATCAAAGTGACTAATTTTATTATAATATGATGTAGCTTCTGATATATTCTGATTATAGCCGCCACCTAAATGGAATACAGTTTGATCATGTAAGACATCAGACAAAGCAACAAGAATAGCAACCCGTTCAAACATCTGTTTAGGAGATTCCACAATTTCATTAGTATCATTTCGAAGAAGATAACGTGAAGATAAAACACGTAAAGAATTTATATCAAAATCCTTATCTACCTCATCAAGATTCTTTTTATTGAGGATTTTCATTTTATCTTCCCTGATCTTCCTTCTTTCGTGTCTATAAAGAATGTAAGCTTTTGCAGTATCTGATAATCCCTCTTCAATAAGGATTGATTCAACGATATCCTGAACATCTTCTACACTTGGAATGACAGATTTATCAAATGAAGTACTATTAAGAGTCATCTTTTTCAAGACTTTTTGAACGAGCTTTTTTGCTAATTGAAAATTAGGTTTGCCAGTTGCAATCAAAGCTTTGTAAATTGCCTGTTCTATCTTTGATTCATCAAAATTTACTAATCTGCCATCTCGTTTTTTTATTTGAAATACAGATTTATTGTTAGTTTTATCTATTTCGGAGATTCCCATATATCTTCATCCTATTACAAATAATATTTTAAGTAATTTAAGACTTGGATATTAATATTATGTAAAACAATAAGCTAATAATTTATACAATATAATTATTTTAGAATTGAAACATAAAAAATGATACAGAAAAAAGTCAGAAAAATATATTGCTTAACAATATACTAGATTTTTTTTGTTATTATAATGACACTAAAAAATTTATTTCTATTCTTTTTAATTGATTTGCTAGTCTTTATTAATATAACTATAAAATTAAGTGTAACATAATAATGTCTTAATAAGAAATAAGCAAAAGGAATAATACTTTTATAGATAAAGGAAGCCACCTGAAAGAAATCAAGTATTTGTTTGTATATGTAAATATATCCAATTTGCATGTTGATAAGATATACCCCAAATAAAAAGATGATTAATTGGCTATAAATACAGCTTAAGCTTTAATACACAACTTTAGCATTTGAAAATTTTTATAATCATATTTGAATGTTTGATTAAATTCTCCCATTTATTATAAGTAGTAAAGAGAACTAATTATATAATGCCTATACTTAAAGGGAAATGTACTTCATTAACCTCTTGTTAGTTTTAGTTACTTAGTTCTAGGAAAAATAAGAGAAAAATTAATTATAGATTGAAGAAATTTTACTAGAATCACATTTTTGGCAGATTTTTAAATTAGGAATAAGAAAACGTTCTCCACAAATATTACATAATGAGAAATTAAGAGTGAGATGAAAGAATGGAAGATTAGTAGAAGATTTGACAACCTTTTTTATATCTTCAATATTAGTAATATTAGTGATATCGACATCAATGGAGACTCCTTTTAAAAGGTTCTCAATGGATGAATAAAATTGTATAATAGAATCCACATCCAAAGAATTTGAAAGAATATTACTACCATCAATCTTTAATCCTTGAGAGTAAGATATTATATTTTCGTCATTGTTTATTGTTATTGATTTTCCATATTTCTCATTATCCAAGTCTTTAAATCTATATGCACTTTCATCTTTTAGCATTGTTATTCCAATTTCTGCATTTTCTTGATTTTCTTTTCTTTGCTCATTGATTATATCAACAGCAGTTTGAATTATTTTTTTAATTACATTATTGCCATTATTTTCATGATCATATCCCAAAATATCATAAACAGATTCCTGAATACCTACTAAGTTAATCATAGCTTCAAGTTTTCCCATCTGTAAACTAGATGTTGTCTGACTTATTATAGGAGTTGTCCCTCTTTGAATTAGGTCAGAAATTGAGAGAAACCGTTGAGAGATTATAGAAAGCAGAGGTTTTAATAATAATACAAGTCTCGCTCTAAAATAGGTTTCATCTTTATTTGATTGATATGCTATTCGTGGAAGATTAATTGATAAAGATTGTAATGTCACAACTGTACTTTTACTGGAGATTCCTTCAGATTTACATAAACCATGTCGTCCACGAACCTTATCTTTTGAAAATGATATTATTCCTCCCGCTTTGGTAAGTTGTATAAGTTTATCTATAAAAGGATCCAGACGAAAAAGATCATCATAAACAATCGAAAGGGCAATAGTAGGAAGAGGTGTACTTGTTATATATATTTGATATCCTTCAAATAATGAATTCACAATGGACTCATCATAATTACTTAAATTAATTGACAATGTGATATTAGGAGAAAAGCATCCATATGAGGAAATAGAAGAGGTTAAAAAGAAAAGGTTTGCTATGCTATCTTTCATAATTGTACTTGCTTCGATTTTTTTCTGGATAAAATCCAAAAATCCTTCAATAACAATTTCTCTTGATGCTTCTCGACTTAATAAAGAAAAAATAATTGCAACAACAGACTCCGGTGTTTGGAAATTATTTGAATGAAATATTCTTGATACTGTTAGATATCGTCCTTTAATATCTTTAAAAATCTCTAAAATAGAGTCCATATTGATAAATATGACATCGGGAACAATATTCCAAAACCCACTTTTCCCTATATTAATCTCACCAGTTAAATGCATATCAACAATATCTTTTGGTAAAGAATTGTGTAAAAGATATTCAGTAAAAATAGATTGAGATGTTTTCACAATAAGATCGGGAATTTCCATATCGCTTGTACTAGTTTCATGAATAAGAGATATCATATCAGATGGAGGAAGTCCCAATCTAGCAAGTTTTGTTCTATATTCATCATATCCATGATCAATTAATATTGAATTAGTAGTTTCCCTTATTAGTGAAGAAGTAAGATAAGATGTTTGTAGTTTGTAAATTTTATTTTCAACTTCTTCTGTAATTTTATGAGCAAGTTCTAAAGGCATATTAGCTTCTCTTACTAATGATTGAATTATTTTATTAGAATCAAATTCTTCAATTGATGGTTTTGTAGTTCTAACATATAATTTGCCACTTTCAATAATAGATCTTTCTTCTATTTGCCGAGCTAGGCTTAATACTAATTTTCCTAAATTAGTAATTGTATATCTTCTTTCTGCTTTATTAAGAGAAACCAAGGATTGACGAAGTAACTTTCTTAAATGATATGCAAATTTTCCTGATTCTTTTTTAGACTTAAATCCAGCAAGTGATTTTAATTCAGAATAAGTCAAAGGACCTTTAGAATAGAGAATTCTAAGAATATCTATACGATTTGGACTCGCCATAACTGAAAAAATCATTCTGACCCTTCGCGAGGCGGATTCTAATATACTTCCGCGTTTGGATTCAGGTTTACTAATTATTTGTGATTGTACTCGCTCCATTGCACCGGTTATGAAGAACAAGTAATTAAAACTACTTTGTAAAGTTTTTTATACAAATAGTGTAATGGATCCTCATCATGATAGATATGAATTAAGCTTCTAATAGCACTTGGGAAGTTTTATTAGAAATTTCTTCGTTCTTAACAGAGGATTTATTTTTATTGGTAATGCTATTAGGTATATCTGGAAGCTTTAACTTTGTTTCTTCCTCCATAATATTTTGGACTTCATTAAGAATCGCTAGTGCATCAGAATTAACAGGAACAGAAATAGTATCGAAATTCATATTCACATTAGACTGTGTCAATACCTCTGATGTTAATGTTGACATTTCAGAAATAACATTAGTAGCCGTAGGTATCGTGTTTCTAACATCATCTTTAACTTCCTTAATAGTAGCAATCATTGGATTAATAGTATCAAGAATTTGAGCAAATTCAGATATTGTGGAAAATCTTATTACTATGACTTCTAAACTCAATAATAGTTTTTGAGTTGTATTTTTTATTTTTCTAATATTTGCTAATTCGTTTGCTAGTGCCTTTGCACGAAAATTATCGCCATTTTTTATATTTGTAATTACTTTATTACGTAAATCAGTATCCAAAGTAGTAAATCTATTATCAAGCATCCGCAATTTTGCAAGTTGATTATTAACAACTGTGCTTGCATTATCTAGTTTGGATTTTAACAGAGGATACTTTTCCATATGTTTCATAATAAATTTTAGAATGTTAAGGTTAGAGTTAATCTATCTAGACAAATTGATTTTCGAAAGCTTAGTTATTAGTTAGTTATTAGTTATGCATAATTATAAAAAGAAGTTATCGAATTAGATTAAATTT
This sequence comes from uncultured Nitrososphaerales archaeon, assembly GCA_963840085.1. Classification (GTDB taxonomy): domain Archaea; phylum Thermoproteota; class Nitrososphaeria; order Nitrososphaerales; family Nitrososphaeraceae; genus TH1177. Next base: position 5,813 of record CAWIYT010000178.1, on the reverse strand, counting down.
TTTTTAAGAGCAACCCATGTTTTTTGTCAAATCCATTTACTCTAACTTTTGATCCAATAGGAAGATCCGACGGTCGTTTAATTCCTGGTAGAAATCCAGATACTCGAAGTGGAGCATTATCTAGAGTAAATATTACCCATGCGTAACTATCTACATCCTCAAATCCCTCTGGAGGAACAGCATGAATAGTAAAAGTATTTACACTACCTATACCATCATACTCTATTAAAGTAAATTTATTGCCTTGACATTTTTCACAATATAGAACCGTTTCGAGAATTACGGTCCCACAATCATCACATTTCCTTGCTAAGATTTTAAAATTCTGTGCAGAAGCGATAAATTTTTCTCTCACTCCTTTGCTTATAGAATTGCTCAATGTAATGCTAATTCACCTTTTTAAATATATGGACTGCGGCACTTGCTCCTGTTGCACCAAAATTGTGAGTTAAAGCAATTTGTGCATCTTTAATTGTTCTTTCTCCAGCTTTTCCAGTAAATTGTTCAAAAACTTCAACAACTTGTCCTACTCCTGTGGCTCCAATAGGATGACCTTTAGACTTTAATCCTCCGGATGGGTTAATTGGAATTTTTCCTTTTCTAGAGGTTGCACCTTCTCTAATTGCTTTAGCGGCTTTTCCTTTCTGAAAAAATCCTAGATCTTCTACGTCTATTATCTCTGCAATTGTAAAGCAATCATGAACTTCAGCAAAATCTATGTCTTTTGGAGTTATTCCAGCCATTTTATAGGCTTGATTAGCAGCAGCAACTGTAGCCGGGATAGTATCTATATCTCTTCTACCTTGAACAGCAGCAGGAGATCCACCTCGTCCTGATCCAATAACTTGAATATATGGCTTTCCACTTTTCTTTGCAAAGTCTTCACTACATAGAATGACTGCAGAGGCACCATCTGAGAAAGGACAACAGTCTAATAGTTTTAATGGAGACGCAACTACAGGTGAATTAAGAACATCATCAATAGTAATTTTCTTGCGCACATGAGCCTTAGGATTTAGTAAGCCATTTTCATGATTTTTTACTGCTACACGTGCTAGATCTTCTTCATCTGCTTTAAATTTAGTCATGTAAGATCTTGCAATTGATGCGAATAAACCTGGAAAAGAAGCACCATTGCCACCTTCATAAAAAACATCTGAACAGTATGAGAAAAGAGTAGTACTTTGATTTGTTCCGGTATGAGTTATTTTTTCTACACCTAAAGCCAAAACACAATCATAAAAACCAGCACGAACATTTGCATATGCTTCCCTAAACATTACCGATCCTGAACCACATGCTGATTCAATAGTCAATCCAGGAACATGTGATATTCCTAAATTACTCATAATAACTGGAGCCATATGTACTTGTTTATCTGCTACTCCAAAAACATTTGAAATATAACCAGCTTGAATATCATGAGGCGAAATCCCTGCAGATTCAATTGCATCGACAGATGCATTAAGAGCTATTTCTATAATGCTTTCATCGAGCTTACCATATTTAGTACTACCAGCTCCTAAAATACAGACATTATTCACAATGTAAATTATTGTTTGTCTTATAAAAAGGTTAGACAGCTGAGATAGAGAAAAATAGCATTTGATATGAAATATAAAACTTAGATAAATCAATTTTGATTATGGTCATTTATCAAATTGTAGGATTATACTATTAAAAAATAAGTATTTATAAAGAATTATAAAATATTAAAAAGAATGAAAAAATCATTTAAAAAGACTCATGCTTATAGTGAGAAGAGATCTCGTAGTAAAAAGGAAGCAAAATTAGAAAGAAGATTGAGAAAAAAACCTAAATATTAATAGAATTTATCTTTGTTTTTTAAAATTAAAAAAAAATAAATAGATAAATCGTTTACATTAAATAGTTTGAATAGAAATACAGAAACTAGAAAAAAAGTTACGAAAAAAGGTATTATTTTAACAGCACTGCTTGTTATTGGAATTGTAGCTGCTAGTTTTATTGTTTATCTTGTACCTTGATTATTTGTAATACTTTAGAATGATATTTTTATCCTTTTTTAAAATAAAATAAAATAAAATAAAAATGAAAGTATAGTAATGATAATTTCTTACTATCATTATTAATGTTTTAATAGTAAAAAAACGATAATAATCGTAATAAAATAATTTGTTTATCATAATAGGCAATATATTATATACGCAAAAAAAAAGTAATACTTTAGTTTTATAAGTTCTATTTGAACCCAATAAATACTATAAGTCTAGTACAATATTATACCCTCAATCAGTATTTATTCAAGAATTAAATGAATTATAATCAATTAAAAAATATAAACTAAATATATAATAATAGAATATATACATAGAGTAACAGATACTCTATATCCCTATTATACAATATACTCCACAAGGATATAATAAGTAATTATTATTGTTATGATCCTTAATATTTCTCTAACTTTATGCTTGAAGTATTATTATATTGATAGTTAAAATAAATTAATTACCTTTAAATTTTAATTGAGGTAATAGTCAAATTTATAACATATAATATCTAATTAATTCCTGTTAATTTATACTAGATCAATTATTGATCCAATGTATGTGAATTTGCATTTGTATTTTCATATTTATGTTGAGCAATACTATAGTCAAATAGCCACTTAATCAAATTACTTAAATATAACACATAGATAGCATATGTTATATACCTTTTTATATTATAAATTCTTTAATCTTTTATCGGAATATGTTGTACCAATACAATGAAATAATATTCGTATTGTAATAAATGCTAAAATATAAAAAGTTCGAAGCCCAATATAAAATTTTATTAGTATTTCTGATTATCATAGAACCAATTAACATATTTGAAATTAAATGTTTTTTTTCCAATATAGTTTTAAAACCTTTTACTTTAATAAAATTGTGAAACAACATCTGAATTGCTTTTCATAAAAAATACAAGATTTGCTAAATAATATTAATTTATAATAAAGTTTTTATTGTGAAATTATTAATGAAATATTCATTACAATATGTAATGATTTAATTTTTATAGTATTTAGTAAAAAAAGGAAGAATTTTATGTCGTAAATCCTCCAGTAGCAACTGTTATAACTATATAAACTGCAATAAAGATACCTATAAAAATGCCTGTACCTTTCAGTGCGTTTCCTAATGAAGACTCTTTCTTCTTTAAAGTATTGTTATCTTTGGTAGATATAGCCATAGTGTATGATAATTATAAACTCATAGTAATAAAGATATAAGATGAAAATAATAGGTAAGCAACTTTTTATAACTAATTATATTTTATTAAAGTACATTGACACATAATTTTAAAAAATCGTATTTCCCTATTCATAAGCATTCATATTTGACTTACAAAAAGAGTTAAGGATTTTTAGAAATTTCATAATCATTTTTGTCTTTTTCATCTATTTTCTTTTTTCGTTTTCCTATTTTCTCTTTTATCATTGAGAGAAAATTTGAGCCAGCCATTAATTATTTATAGATATATATTCTTATTAAATGTTACAAATAATTTTAGAATTAAATCTAAAAAATACATATATTGACTTAAAATAGTAAATTTTAGGAGAAATAATGAAAAAGATTTTAGAAAAATTAAAAGACTAGGAAAATGAAATTCAAATGAGTAAATAAACTTGGATACATCAAAAAGAATGAAAAAGAATAGCAATAGTATCTGTAAAGACCTGTGATATTGGTTTTAATCCACTAATCAAATTTTTGTACAATTAACAAATCTTTATTCTTTCCGAGGCTACCAAATATCATTTGCTGCTAAAAAAACAAATTAAAGTGAATTCAGTATTATATATGAATGACCATATAATAAAAGAAATTGATATTTATACTTAGAAATATATGGATATCTTGTTAATTGTTATTTTGAAATCTGTATTTAGTAACATATCTATATTATTATTTTCATTCAAGTACAAAATGCTAATAACTTTTTTTGAATAGACATATCAGTTATGAAATGAAATAATATATATATATTATTTCATAGTATACTTTTTAAAACACTTATCTATTTCAAATTATTCTTTTCAAATACTATACCAATTAGCATATGTTTTCTAATTATCAATTTTAGCAAGCAAATAGTTTCTCATATTCAGATTGAATCTTTTTGTTCTAAAATATGAGGATATTTTCTTTTTAAAATCTGTAAAAGATGAATAATGTTGTAGGACTAGAAGATCGTTTTTGGCTATATGCCATATCTCTTCTAATACCATAAATTCTGGAGATGCAGTTGGAAGATATACTGGGATCAAATTATCTTTATTGTCAGCAAAATATTGTAGTACCTTTTTTGATCTGTAATGTTGTTTTGCCTTATCCAGGAACAGATAGCATTTTGGAAATTTTCTATGAATTTGTTTTAGGTAATCCAAAAAAGTATTCTCATCAAACCAGTCATCCTGTCTAAACAATTGTTTTCCTTCTAAACTGGTAGCACCAAATAAGACTGATTCCTGATGATCCGGTAATCCTTACAACTGGTCTTTCATCTTTGCTTATCCATACTTTCCGTACGAGTGAGTCATAGAAAAAGAATGATTCATCTATAGATACTACAGTGAATCCTTCTTCTTCTTCTTGGATAGTATCCAATAGTATCTTTCTTGCTCTTTTTTAAAACGCTCTTTTTCCTCCTTCGACGCTGTGTTTACATGTACTTTTCGTGGTACTTTCTGTTTGAATCCCCACTTGTGCATGAGTCTGTAAATGTGGGTATAATGGTATCTTGTACCTCCACTTTTTCTGACAATCAAATCTTCTACCTGTTTAGTAGTCCATCCTTGTTTGTTGGATGCTAATTCATTTTTTATCTCGTGTATCTTCTCTTCTGGTATATCTTGATGTCTACCGCTTTTTGGTCTATTTTTTAATCCCTCTACTCCTTCTTGGGAAAATCTATCCAACCAGTATAATCCCCAGGGCCTACTTCTATGTAATTCATCAGCAGCATAAGCAGGAATTACATTTTCATATTTTACTTTTATTACAAGTAGCATTCTTTCCTTTACCTTGATATTAGTTTCCTTCTTGTATAATCTAATCAATTCATCTTTTGAATACTTCACATTATTTTGACATTAAACACAATAAGCAGGATTACAAATAGCTTTTACTCTTGATTGAATGTGATAATAATGAAATCTGATTAGAAAATATATGCTAATTGGTATATATTCAGATCAAATCATTAATTATTGAATCGAAGTCATAATAAAATAAACTATTAAAGTATTTAACTTCTCCAATCTTATCTATTTGTTTATGAATATAGTCTAAAAAGTTAGAATAAAAAAAAATTTAAAGATAAGTTGATTTATTTATTACTATTGTGTCTTTTCTTTGTTATATTCTTCTTCTAGACTAGTATCAGGATCAGAAACTTTTTTTTCCAATTGCTTTTGCTCCTGCTTTAAGTTTATCAAATGTACCTTTAGCACCTTCTTCTACAGCATTGACGGTTCTAGATGCTTTATCTTCTACCGAACCTCCTGTTTGTTCCCTTTTTGTTGTTGTTGAGTTAGTGTTGTATTATATTCTCCCACTTTAGTCATCCCACGTCGTCTATATTCTTCTGTTGCTTCTTGAGAATCAGTTCTAAGTCAAGTGCCTCAACTGATGTCATATCATTTTAACTAATAGGTCTAAATTCTTGAATAGGTAAAGCTTAAGGTATCCAGAATATCGTAATTATATGTACCATGTTTCTAAACTCAACCTCTCACTACAGCACAGAAGAACAGTCTAAAATCATTGATGAAAAATACT
>CAWIYT010000177.1:0-38507 GCA_963840085.1 uncultured Nitrososphaerales archaeon | reverse complement strand
TTTAGAAGTTAAGACTATAAATATTGCCAACGGCAAGAACTCGGTTGTTCTGGAATTTAATAACACTGGTTTATATAATTTAAATGTGAAGGTTGATGAACTACTGCCAAACAAAAAACCTTCTTATGATGATTTATCAATTAATTTTAGTCAAGGAAATCAATTCGCTCTTATTTCTGAATGTTTCAGCTACTAATTAACAAAGGATTTCCATGAATCTTTCCTTTCTTGTACTGAATCTACTATTATGAATAAACTCGAATGTTTTTGAATATGTCTGTAAATTGTACCTGTTTACGCCCATGAACTTTTTTATCCATAACTGATACAAGTTGCTTCTGCATTCACAGTTATTGACATGTATTGTACCATTTGCATATTCTTTCTGCGAATGGATTACACTTTTGTGTACGAATCCATGTTCTTCCAATTGGTCATATGCCCTATATTCATCTGTAAATATTGTGGAACCATACTGTTACTCTGCTACAGACAATATCAAGAAGTGACTGTCGTAAAGGAACATCAAAATATGTCATTCCGTTCCTTCTTTGATGAATACATGTTATCATTGGATGATCCTTGTAAAATGTACCTCTACCTCTCCAGGGTTTTAGTCCTCTTTTCCGGGGTTTTCTACCTAGTTTTACTATCTCATCATGATATGATCTTCCTTTCAATCCTGCCTTGATATAGAATTCATCACCCTCGACCTTACCATCGAGTTTAGCGTAAGAAGAAGAAGAAATTTTTTCCATAACTGTTCTGATAAATCTGTAGCATCTTGGATATGGTACCACTACCTCAAGCGATATCTCTCTTATTGAACAGCCAGGCCAGAGTAAGAAGAGTACAGGTTCAGTGCCAGAAACCAAACCTTCAATGGTGTATGTGAATAATGAAATACAGTACCTGTTTTGTCATTGAATCCTCTTTCACACTGCTTGCAAAAGTACTTCTGATATGATCTGTAAAGACCATCCTTCTTTATGTTATTGGACTGGCAACGTGGACATATTACATAGTCATTCCATCTAATCTTTCTCAGTAAACTGGTACACCAACTTTCATCAGGAAGAGATGTGGTTAAAGTAAACACATCTTAATTAGGTGTTATCCAGCTTTAAGTTTGGCTGAAACATTTGTAAATAAGAGCGAATCAATTCAATCTGTTAAGCCAAAAAGGTGCACTTCCTGTGGATATTGTTGCTGATTCTAATTATAAACAAAAAAATCTTGTTGTTCCTCTAAACCTATCTTATAGTGTTATAGGTGAAAATGATTTTACAGATCCGGGTTTTAATAATTCACTAACACGTGAACATACATATAATAAAATAGTTTATTTGAATCTTAATCTTAGTGAAAGAAATCGTTTAATTAACTTTGAAGAAATTCCATCACAATATATTGCAGTATTTCTTGGAGCTGTATTTACTTTTTTCATTCCCTCTATTACTAGGGCAACCAAAGAATATTTTCAAAAACGAACCGCCAATAAATACCTAAAAAATATTCTTAAAGAACAAAATTTGTCAGATAATCCTGATATTTCTATTAAAAATATAATGAATAATCTAAGATTCCTAAAACAAGAATTTATTAGAGGAAATATAACTAAAGATCAATATGAGATATTAAAAGAAAACATATCTGATGTTCTAAAAGATTTGATATCTAAAAAAACTAGTAATAAAGAGTAACAAAAGAATGACAATGTTGGACAATTTTGACAATTAAATGATAATGTCTTTATTTAGTTCAAGTTAAAGATTATAGATGTGAATATTCTATTCTAACAATATATGTTGTTAAGATTTGCCTCTAGAATTCTTTCAATCTTTGTCTGTAGATCGGTTCTTTGTTTTCTAATTGTGAAATATCTAAAATTCAAATATAGTTTCATCTCTTGAAATATTCTTTAACCTTTTTTTAAATGCTAAAACTAGATTATACCACCATATCTTAGGATAGTTAGGGCGTTGTCCCATAACTTTATTATAGCATTCTACATCTCCTTTCCATTGTAATTCATGTGGAATGCTATCACTGCAGCATAACCATTCTGATAAAGTACACATAAATAATAACTTTGAATACTATATGAGGATGATTTTAAAGAATTTAATCATTTTGTTATATAACATTCCTAGTTTCCTTTTATATATTAACAATACTTTAACTTATTTGCTCTCTCGTACTATGGTTTTATTATTGTCTATAAATTTTTCATTTAATAATATATTCATAGTTAAATTACAATTTCATATAATACACTATTTCTAAATTAATATTGTCTCTATATGAATATCTTTTTTATTACAATTTTAACAATGATTAATATTATTGAATTTGTTTTTTACTAAAATAGTAGCAACCCAATAACATGATTCACAAAATGCGAATTTACAATTGTATTTATCATAATAATAGTTTTTATTTATACTAATAACATTTTGTTTATTAGACACTTTTTTTAATATCAACTCCTAGATGTAATATACAAAATTAAACTACGTTAACCTATCCACTATATTTAATATAGACTATATAAAAAGTAAATATAATAAAGTTACACAACAAAAAACATTATTTTGCCTTATTTATCTATTTTTCTGTATAGATTTGATATAAAGTCTATTCCTAAAGGTACTCTGTACAATTTTTTTTCATTTTCTTATACAAATTCTTAATTTTAAAGAATATTGAAATATTAATCATGGTAAACATTAGATTGGTTATAATCAGAAGCAATAATCAGGAATAAGAATAAAAATAAAAATAAATAACTATATTTTTTCTATAGATTAACATAGTATCTATTATAATTGCTTATAATTAGGATTAGGATATGTAATTTACCTATCCTCTATATAACAACAAACCAGTCAAGTCCAGAAGAAACGTAAAATGAAATTAATTAGCCAGTTCTTTTTTTACTTTCTCTGGGAATTTAAGTAATTATTATTATTATTTACTACAACTCTAGAAAGAACAATTTTTTATTTTACTAACTATATTATTATAATACAGAAATTCTTATTTCTGTGCACAAAATAATATTGGGAGTGGGTGTTAGAGGAGTCTTGACTTTCTTTTAGCATCCACACATATGTAAAAATCTATTTAAGTATGATTTGTATCCTCTTCTCTTTTTTGAAAAATTTTGTTATGCAAGACTGTACTTAAAGCAGTTAAAGAACAACAAAAACAACAAAAGAAAAGAGGAGGTTCCTTGAGGCTCATGTATGTTTAATACATGTCCTCTAGTCTGGTTTTTCAGTCAAAAGAACTCCAGACAGAATCTTCTTCTTCTTTAAACAATCTTACAAGAAAATATAGTTAAAATAAATAATTTAAAAAATTTACAAATTGATTTATTTTTTTAATTAATTAATTAATCTATTACTCTCTAGAGATATTAGACTAGAGACAGTATTCAAAACAAACACAGAGAATGAGAGTTTCAAAAGGTATTAAATACAATAAAATCATTATAGTAATTTACCTATCTATATTATTCCTTCTTTATTAAAGATGGAAAATTAGAAAGGAGACATATATATATGTCATAGTCTGGACCAAATAACAAGTTATCTTCCAATTAGACATATCTATTATTAGGTCGGACTATGACAATAATATAATAATAATTAATAGTTAATCTATTACTCTACTAGGAGTGATATTCTAGATAGGTAGTTATATTATATGTTCACGCAAAAAATAAGAAATGATGATTATTGATTTACTAGGAATACCCTTTTACCTTTGCTAAATAAAAAATCTTCTTCAGCCTTTGTTTATACACTAAAGCAAGATTATAGAGTATAGTTAGATAATTAGTATGAGATTCCATAACTTTATCATAATTTTCTACTTCTTTACATTCTACTAATTCGTATGGAATATTATTAATAATATCCTCATCATCAATATTCCACCATTCGTCGTAAAGAAGAATGACTAGATTTTTACTTCGCATAAGATTGTTAAAGAAGAGTAGAGCCCTTAAAATGTACTAGTCATAAAACTTGTATATCGCTAGTGTTTTTTATTGAGTAATTAGAACTATATACTAGTAAATGGTTGGTTCGAATAAAATAAAAATTATTTCATCAAAAATATTATCGAATTTCAAAATAGAAAACAAGGATTTTAGAAATTAATAAATACCTCATTTATCACTAAATGACCTCGCTCTTCAATCAATAGAGGCAAACCACCAAGTCGTCGTTTGTCATCATATAGACTAGACCTGTGTATGTATCTATAAACCGATCACTCTACTAATAGTTCAGACTATGATGACAATAAAATAATTAATTACTCTAACATTATTTAAAACTCTAGATGAATAGTTTCAAACGTCATAAATAGATAGTATAGTCTTTAGGTATTGAAAATACATCCACTACACAGACCATTGGAAAAAATTGCAAATAGTCATAGTCTGGACATATCTATCTTGACCTATAAACCCAAGTAATCTTCGTCTGTTCAGGCTATGACAATAATAATACTACTAGTTACAATGTATTTCCAAAACAATTTCTCAATTATCTTAATTATGAAATAAGTTTTTATAAAAAAAATTACCAACAAGAAATTTTATTTAAATATATTTGAAAAAAAATGTTTATAACACAATATATCATCTATTACCATCACAACAATGGATTCCTATGAAAATTTAGGAAAAAATATCTTAAACCTAGATCCTGCTGTGCGTTTCGTAACAATATTTGATACTAATAATGAAAAGATACTATATTCTGAGCATAAACCTGGTGTAACAAATTTACTATCAAAGGAAGAAAGTCAAGTAATCTCTTCAATTGGCTATTAATGCATGGAAAATACGTAGTAAACTTGAACCAAAAATTGGAAAAGGAAAATATGTTCTTGCCGAATATGAAAAGATAAAGCGAATTACTATGCCTCTAGATGAAAATCATTTGCTTTATATAACCACTGAAGTTGGATGTGACGCTCATAACCTTATACAGAAAAGTTAAGAAACTGTAAATTCTAAAGGAAAAAAGAATATCATTACTAATCATTTTTTATTTTTTTGTCTTGGCTATGGCAATTACTATTAATTAGGATTACATGCAAAAATGACTGTTACCCTCTGAAGTCATTTTCATAAATATAATTTACAGATTATAGGATCTGTTTTCTTTCTAACTGTTGTATATTCTTTCAGTTAGAACTAGTAACTGATCTGATAGATGTGTAAATGCATCATCTTCCTTTACCTTGTCATTTTCTTTCAATGACTGATTATCTGTAATTCTTTGATCTTAGTTTGTAAATCTGCTTCTTGCCTCTCTAATTGTGGAACATTTAGAAAAGTTAGATGTCATAGCAATTTTTAATAGAATCTTAAAATTGAAAGTATTTGCAGTTTTTAAGAGTAAGGTCATTAGTTCATATTGATATTCTTTTATGAATTCTACAAAAAATAGGATTCGAACTGAAGATACTAATCCTGGCCCGGCGCCTAACTAGTGGAGTTAATTTTATTTATAATATACACTTCTATAAATGAAACCAATTTTCTATATAATGAAGTGAAAACTATATAGTCAATAGTATTAATCTTAATATGATTTAACGATAAATTAGTACGTATGTCTTCAACTAAAAAAGATAATGTAAAAGAAAATATCAACCAATTTAAGGAAACTACAGACAGATATCTAGAACAACAGAGACAACAATATAAGGATACAGCATCTAATATATCAGACACAACAGAAAAGATTAACGAAAGTGTAAATAAATTTCAAGACGATAATAGAAGAATCTTTGAAAAGAATGCAGATACTTTCAGGAAATCTCAAGAACAAATCAGCAAAACATCACAAGAAACATCAAATAACATTGTAGAATTACAAAAAAATGTCTTTGATACATATCAATCATCATATACTCAATTCTTTGATAACATCAATAAAGCATGGAAAAATTTCAATATTCCACAAAGATATTCTGAAACATATAACACATTAAACAAAAACATACAAGATTATACAGTCAATTCAACAAATTTCGTAAATGAACTTATTGCAGGCGGTATAGAAAATTTCAATAAATCAATAGAACTCACACAAAGATATTACAACGATATCGTACAAAATAACTTCAATTATGCACAAAAAATAGAAAGATCATTTAATAGGCAATAAAAAATTACAAATTTTTTTATTTCTGATTAATTATAATATCATTGTTGTTATTATTTATTATCAAAATTTTTAATTAGATTCTAATAAAGATATTGAAAGTATTGATATTGATGTCTTTTGCATTGTTTTATCTCTTCTCTTCCTCTCTTAAATCATCTCTATGAATTTATAATGCTATTTTCTATTATTCTAATTGAATGAAAATTACAGATCAAGTCAACTTAATATTCCTAAATTTATATCAGCACAAAAGTTATTAGAAGATAAATTTTTCATTGAATTAGCAAAAAATAATAAAAATAAAAAGGAGATAGAATTAATTTTAGGAAATAAAGTTTGTATTGTTAAACCCCATCTAGAGTTAGTTTATGAGACTATTGTTAGTGGTCATCTACCTAAAAGACATCCTGATGGTGGTAGTGGTTTAGAGTCCACTACTGTATATGTTCTAGTTGGAGATAATAAATTTGATTTTTACAATACTTTTTTTAATATATTAATATTGTAGTTGAAAAGTAATTAGTCATTAGTATGCTAAAGGATATAGAAAATGCCAATACCAAATTTTACAAGGCATTCGAGAATCTCTCAATCACTATGATGGAAAGTATATGGAGTCATAATGATAATTGTATATGTATACATCCTGGTTGGGAGATGTTTGTTGGCTGGATGGCAATTCGTGAAAGTTGGGTGACAATATTTGCTAATACAGAAAATATTAAATTTACAATTACTAACTCAAAGACCAGAATATATCAGGAGGTTATTGCTGTAATAACATGTTTAGAGAATATAGAAATGTTTCGAAATGAAGCGAAAATCCAATCAGCAGGTGTAGTTGCAACTAATATATTTGAATATAATAACAATCAGAAAAAATGGTTAATAGTACATCATCATGGCTCACCTCTATCAAACTATTTTCCACCGCCACTTGTGCAAATTTGATTTTCAATAATTTATCATTTGGAATATCTACATAGTAACAAGATTTAAGAAAGGATCAAAAAATACTACAAGTATGAATAACTTATATCCAAAAAGAAACTTTACCAAAGAACAAACACATTTTATAAAGTAATGCATTTACTTCTATGTAGGAAATGAAATATTAGATTTCTCTATTCTCCCAATACGTCTACTTAGCATTTTAAAAGAGTCTAATGCATCTATTTCAATTACTCCTGGTAAGTGTTGGATATTCTGAATATAGTTGTTCAAAACATACAGATCCTTTAATCTTATTTCTATTTTAATGTCTTTCTCTTGTTTCAGGTCATCAGATGATGATCTGTTTATGACCTGTACAAGACCTGCCATTTGTTTTTCAATGTCCTGATCCAGAGGATATCTTCCAGAGTGAAATGAATCGTCGATCATTTTACATAGTTCAGAAATTTTCATTTATGTCTAGTAAATATTTGACTTATTTTATTGTATGTATTAAATGATTTTCATATTTAGTATTATAATATTTTAGTTTTTTAATTTTGCTAAAACATAGAATGAGGATAAATATGCTTATTCTTCTTCCTATCAAAACTTCTCATCTTCATCGGTTGAAACATTTCAAGAAGGTTAGTGCTAATGTAACTTCTGTGGGTTACATAATATTTAATATCATTGATATATTATTTTAAAGCAAATGGATAAATCGTCTAATGCTATATCTAGAAGTAACTATACCTTCTCCAATGAAAATGTAATGTACAACAAAAGACGGTGTAGTTGGACAGGATTTAATAATCCTCTCATGATTGAATATCATGACAAGGAGTGGGGTGTACCAGTGCATGACGATCGCACGCTCTTTGAATTCCTAATTCTTGAGGGTGCCCAGGCAGGTCTTAATTGGCAAACCATTTTGAATAAACGTGAGAACTACCGCAGGGCATTTGATGGCTTCCATACGGACAAAATCGCTTGTTATGGAAAGGAAGACGTAAATCGACTCCTTACTGATCCAGGGATTATCCGTAATCGCTTAAAGATCGCATCTACGATCCAGAATACCAAAGCATTTTTGAAAATCCAAAAAGAATTCGGTACCTTCGATGTCTATATCTGGCAGTTTGTAGACGGCAGGCCGGTCAATCACAAAATCAAAACAATTAAAGATATTCCAACCAACACTAAGGAGTCCGATACAATGAGCAAAGACTTGCTTAAACGCGGTTTCAAGTTTGTCGGCTCTACCATCTGCTATGCCTTTATGCAGGCAGTCGGCATGGTAAACGATCATGAGATAAAGTGCTTCAGATACAAAGAGTATTGAAAAAGGACTCTACACGCTTTTTTATAATGACTCCTTCTAACATAGCAAAATATGGATAATTGCATTCCATTATTGGGAAATAGAAAAACTTCTGAATCGTGAAGAATGTCACTATATCTGAAATATTCAAAATTATTCTCGAAAATATTTTAATATTTGATATTAGAACCCACATTTGATGGATAAGGATTCGAGTCCCAAGTTAGGATAACAAACGATAAATCTATAAAACCTACATTTATGAGATGTAGATTCTAATCACAATCCATAGTTATACAAATAAAATTGAAAGAAAAAAAGAAAAACAAGTGATAGAAAATATACCAATCTATACAAAGTTATTCTGAAATTCATTATGAAAGTATCTGCATCTTGTATTGTAATTTTCCTAACTCTATTTTTGCTATACTTCTAATTTCTGCATTGTGGTCATTTTTTATAACTTCTACTAGTTTTTTTTCTCCTTCTTCATTAGAATAATAACCAATGACCGATATTGCTTTTCTTCTCACAAATAATTGTTCATGTGAAAGTCCAGTAAAAAGACCTTCTACGAGGGCCTGAATACGATATTGTTCTAATACATAGGCAGTATAAGTGCGTACTATATAATGCTCGTCCTTCAGGAGGTGAATGAGCGAAGGTATTGCTTCACTGGCCTGTAAGTTTCTTAGTGTATAGGCAGCCTCTTCGCGTATTTGGGAGTCACCCTCTTTCAGCAGGTCAATCAATGCAGGTATTGCTTCCTTGGCCTGTAGTTTTCCCAAGGCAGAAGCAGCATTACTGCGTACCCAATCCTTGTCGGCTCCTAGCAGGTCAATCAATGCAGGTATTGCTTCCTTGGCCTGTAGTTTTCCCAAGGCAGAAGCAGCATTACTGCGTACATCATATTTTTCATCCTTAAGCAGGTCAATCAATGCAGGTATTGCTTCCTTGGCGTGTAAACTGTCTAAGGCAGAAATAGCATTACGTCGTACATCGATGTTCTCGTCATTAAGGACATAAATCAATCCCCGTATTGCCTTCCTCGCCTGTAGTTTTCCTAAGGCAGAAGTAGCCTCTCTCCGTACTCGGTAGTGACCATCTCCTAGCAGGTCAATCAATGCAGGTATTGCTTCCTTGGCCTGTAGTTTTCCCAAGGCAGAAGCAGCATTACTGCGTACATCATATTCTGCATGTTTCAGCAGGTCAATCAATGTGGGTATTGCTTCCTTGGCGTGTAAATTTACCAACGTAGAGGCAGCACTTGTGCGTACATCGTAATCACCATTTTTCAGCAGGTCAATCAATGTGGGTATTGCTTCCTTGGCCTGTAGTTTTACAAAGAAAGAAGCGGCCTCCCTGCGTACATCATAGTCACCGTCTTTCAGCAGGTCAATCAATGAAGGTATTGCCTCCGTCGCGTGTAGATTTGCCAAGGCAGACGCAGCACTACTTCGTACGTGGTAATCTCCGTCTTTCAGCAGGTCAATCAGTGTGGGTATTGCTTCCTTGGCCTGTAGATTTGCCAAGGCAGACGCAGCACTACTTCTTACTTGGTAATCTCCGTCTTTCAGCAGGTCAATCAATGCAGGTATTGCTTCCTTGGCCTGTAGATTTGCCAAGGCTAAAATAGCACTGGTGGATACATAGTAATCCTCGTTTTCTAAGTGGTCAATCAATGCTGGTATTGCCTCCGTCGCGTGTAGATTTCCCAAGGCCAAGGCAGCATTACTGCGTACATCATAGTCTTCATCTTCCAGCAGATCAATCAGTGCAGGTATTGCCTCTGTCGCGTGGAGAGTTATTAATATATCTGCGACACTAGAACGTAAATCATACTCCTCTTTCAGGAGGTCAATCAGCGCAGATATTGTCTCCGTCGCGTTTAGACTTTTTAAAGCAGAAACAGCCTCTGGGTATCCGTAGTAGATCATGCCCCTAAGCAGGTATATCAATGCAGGTATTGGTTCCTTGGCGTGTAGATTTGCCAAGGCTATAATAGCATTGATGGATACATCGTACTCCTCGTTTTCTAAGTGGTCAATCAATGCTGGTATTGCCTCCGTCTCGTGTAGATTTCCCAAGGCAGAAGCAGCCTCCATGCGTACGTCGGTCTCCTCGTCTTCTAGCAGATCAATCAATACAGGTATTGCTTCCTTGGCCTGTAGTTTTCCGGAGCAAAAGATCAGATAAACTAAAGATGATTTTGATGCTGCAACATATTTTTTTAAAACATCCAAAAATCGTTCCGAAATATATCTTCTATTTTCTTCAGATAAACCTGAAAAAGCATTTAATATTTTTTCTATAGTAACATGTTTCATCCACATTTTTTTGAGTAACAAATTCAATTAGTCTATCAGTGAGTATTGAAAGATATTTCTCATCAATCATTTTTGGCGCATAGCCTAAGCCTCGAGCACGTAAACGTAAATTAGCAAAATTTAGTGATTCGGGTAAATTTTTCTAATAGATCGTACAGATTGACCTTGATGCTACCTATCCTGAGTGTGATAACCCAATAGTCATAGGCAATACTTCCATCTCACATATTGTAGGATCAAAATACGCTTGCAGAATAATTTACTAAGATTTTTATCTTTTACCACAATTGTTGCAGCTAGATATTCCTGAATTGTCAAGTGAGTGAATGAATATCTATCATTTCCAATTTCTCTCAACAATGCTGTTGCCGTCATATCCTCAAACAGATCATCGGCATTTAATTTTAGAGGGTTTATCATGACAATACTTTTCTACTTCAATCCAAATTTCGTCACTAGAAAACACAAAACGATTAAGTACCTCTTCGTTGAAACTAAATAATGCAGAAAATGCAAGATTCGCTAGAATTTTAAGTCTATGTATTGGATTTGTTATCTTAAAATTACGCTTAATACCTCTCTCTTCATCTAATTGATTATTTAGGTTAGTAACTATATTCTCATAAAGGTCTAATTTATTTTCAGAAAAGGATTTAGATTTAATATACATCTGTAAAAGAAATCCAAGAATTAGTGGAACCCTAGCCAGTTCCTGTATTTCACTACGAGTTGATAAATCATCTAAAAATTTCTTTGCTTCAGGAAATTATCATTACCATAATAATGTATTGATGAATTGTTTAATCTGTTCCATATTAAATGGTGCTAATCTCCATCTCCTCGAACATGGGAACTTTCAAATCTTCCTTTCAGTGCATAAGGACGAGTAGTAACAATTACTAGATTGTTCCTGTAAGTATTCATTCTAACAAATTTGTTAAATAAATCTCGTAAGATAGTTTATGAGGATCATTGTCGATTCTTCTCATTTCATCTAAACCATCCAAGAAAGAATGCAATCTTTCCATCTTTCAGTTTATCTCTTAATTTTTTGTGTATGCTTTCTTGTTCTTGTCTTTATCATCAATTCCAAAGGCGATATTATTGCTTCATAAAAGATTATGTCTTCAAATCTATCTGTATCATTTAAGTTCTTGTCTTTGTATATTTTTTAGTTCTAGATAAATAGGAAAGTATTTTCTTGATCCTGTAAAGTTCTATGAACCAAATACTTCATTAATGTAGATTTTGCCACTACCTGGTGCTCCTACAATAATTGTTGTTTTTTTATTTGATTTTAAGAGATCATCTGGTTTAATCTTTTTAATTATTTTTTTCTTATTGTCTTTTCCTTCTTTATTTTCATCATCTCATCTTCTTTTTGATAATAATTACTAAAAAGAATACGTTTTTTTCGTAGTTCAGAATCCATCATACCTTTGTATTCATCTAATGATTTAACAGAAAAAGATGGTCTTTCATACTGTTCATTAATTATGAGATCTACAAAAACTTCAGTCAGATCATATTCTTTGTTATCTCCTAACAATCTTACTTTAGATACTTTCTTTTCAAGTGAATTTGTGTAATTGTCAAGTATTTTTTCAATTTCTTGATTTGATAATGATAATACTTGACTGATTTATTTGAGGTACTGATTCTTTGTTAAAGTTGTCTTGTATATAATTTGTAAGATGATCATGAGCAAATTCTTTAAATTGTTCTATTCCATCGTAATCCCAGTGTAACCCTTCTTTTGGGAATTTTTCTTTAAATTTTAAAATGCATATTATGCTGTTCTAAATCTTCTGCATTCTTTTGGAGAATACTTTTTTTGACTGAAATATAACATAATTTGAGGTCTTTTGTTTTGTTTCCATGCTTCATATGCTTTATAGAATTCATGTTCTGTTCCAGTTTTACCATCTTCTGTAATTGTACCAAATCGCTTCCAAAAAATACATATAAGAATATCACAATCCTCAATCTTTAATATAGGATCAATCAATCCCTGAGGACCATCAATATGAAAACCTGGATAAGAATCCGTTTCCCAACGAACTGCTTTTAAAACTAAACCTTGCTCTTTCAGCAGTATTGCGGTTTACTCTGCCTATTACTTCATCTAAAGACTCCCGTTCTTCTTTTACATCGCTTGGTGATACAATGACTATTCTAATCTGTTTTAAAGTTGTCAGTTTAGTTTATCCTCTAATTTTCTTGTATTAATCTTTATATGAAAAGTTTTCTGCCCAAAAAGAGTATTTAAATTTAAATATTTTAATTTTGAAGCATGCAAGTATAGAATTTTAAATCAAATTCAGGTTATCTTACCTTGTTTGGTCATGTTAATCGATTAGGAAATTTTACAAGTATAATAAAATTGAATTTGAGAATTTTTTATCATTGTCTATTGTCTTAAGAATTTCTTAAGAAAGTAAAAAATAAGAACGACATAAAAATTATACTTAATAATAATATTGGAAACGGAAAAAGAAAATGATAGAACCAATTTAGATAATTCTTTTTTTAGTTTTTTTAAAAAATTATTCATAAAGAATCAAGAAGTTGAAATCTACAGTCATGAAAAAGAATCCAACAATAGAAGATTATATAAAGAAACGATACAAAAAACAACTACAATATTATGAAAATAATGCTTCTAATAACCGTGTAAGATTCTATATATCACAAATAGTAATAATTATAGTCAGTGCACTAATACCAATAATAAATACAATACCAACTGATAATGGAAATGACAATATCAATGCTATAAAGATGGCATCATCAATATTTGGTTTTATAATAATAGTTGCTACGGGATTTTTACAATTAACCAAATCACAAGAAAATTGGATATCGTATCGTTCAACAGCAGAACTATTAAAATCTGAATATAATCTATTTAAAATGAAATCAGGAGATTATTCAAATGAGAAAATGGGAAATGATAAAATAAAAAGAGAACAATTATTTGTTAACAGAATTGAAACTATAATTGCTGAAGAAGGAAAGAAGTTTATATCATCACATGAAAAATTTGAAGTTGATGTAAAACCTAAAGACAAAACAGCAGAGGAAGGATAATGCCAAAAATTTCCATTTTAATAACAATCAATCAATAAGAATCATTAAATTTTAATATTTGATAATAGAACCCCCATTTGATGGATAAGGATTCGAGTCCCACTCCACAAGTTAATTCAAAACAAAGTCAATAATATAATTAGATTGTGATATTTTTTCATTTATTTTCATATTTTTTGCTTTCTAATAGTGAGTCTATCTTCTTATCTAACGTCAACATGTTGTTCAACATATTCTCATGCTTCTTTTCAAATGCTTGTACTTTTTCTAAAATATGTTCTTGTTTTATTCCCAATTCTTCTACATATTTTAGTTTTTTATCTTGCTTATCTGCAGTTTTTTGTTGTCTGTTATATATCCACCAACTAATGGTACCACCTATTAAAATTCCTACTACTGTGCCTACAATAGTAGAAAAAACATTAGATATATCTCCTATTTTTTTGCACTGTCGTGCTTCCACACACAACCAATTTATAAATAATAATCCTATTTCCATAAAAAATGCTATTTCTATGTACTTTTAATAATTTCTTCTACTATAATCTTAAAGACAATCATCGTTTTTTAAAAACAATTAATTAAATAATCATTTTATATTGTTCAAGCAATAGAGACATTATCAATGATTCTGTTGAATAATTCTCTCCTTTAGCATCTATTGCATTTGAATATTTGTACGATGATTGTAACATTTGATAAAACAAGTCTCTATTTGGTTTTCTTAATATGTCAGAGTAGGTTTTCCATTTTTCTAATTCTTTTTTTAATATTATTGAGTTATTATTATCATCATCTTTTTTATTCTTCTCGTCGTCGACAAACTTAAAGGCAGATTTGTTTAATAAGGTCTTGTAATTGTGAAAAACTATTGACATCATATAGGGTAAATCCTAATTGGGATTACAGAATAAGAACAAACAGATTATATAATCTTGCAATCGAAACATATTAAGGAAATTAGATGCTCCTCTTCTAGAGTTTTAACCAAACATTCTCAATCTCTTTTGACTTTATAATGGTTATTAAATTTTTCATATTTTCAATCAATCTATCATGTCCATCTTTATATGGCGAAGACACACAATCTGAAACTACTACAGAATAGAATCCTCTGTTGAAGGCATCCCTAGCACTAGACTCTACTCCAAATTCTGTAGCAATACCCGTAAACACTATAGTAATAATACCAGCATTTCTAAGCATGTGCTCAAAGCCTGTATCTATGAATATACTTGCTGTATGTTTATTTATTACTATTTCATCTTGTTTGGGTTTTATTGTAAAATCCATATCTTCAGCCGTAAACTGTTCGAATAAGCGGTCAAATCCTTGTTTACCAAGAGTATATATATTTGCTGAAGATTCAAACCGTTTTGATAGCATCTGATGTGATGTAAAGAATATTGGAATGTTTGATTTGCGTGCCGATTCTACAATTGAATTCAGATTCCTACTAAATTCTTCTTTATTAAAAATCATTTTTGTAAATGCGCGTTGCACATCCCATAGCACCAATGCTGTATGCGAAGGATCTAGGATTTCTTCAATAGTATTATAGACTATTTTATCTCCAATCTTTTGCATATTATTATGCACACCACAACAGAAAGAGATAATCAAAGTATTTATCGATAGTGCTTCTCTGTTAGGATAAAGTTTTGCATCTAGCCGACACTTCTGATCTTTCAATACAAACATTCGCAAATATCTTATTGTAAGAAAGATCAGTTTCCCTGATAGGATCATTGTCGATCCCTTCAAGAGACCATAAGAAATTCTCTTAAAGAAATGGGAGAAAAACATAGGAAAGATTATTTTTACAGTTATGAATTTTATTTTATATAACATCTATGACATTATTTTTTCACTTTATTTTTCAGAAAAATGTCCAAGATGAAAATAAGGGGTTTTATGAAATGCTTGCTAATCGTATAAGAGGAAGATTTTTCCTAAAATTAACAGAAGAATGTTTCATAATGTTGCATGTTTTTACAATAAAAAATCATAGTGTTAGTAGTAGGATAAGAAAATAAAATGATAACAAAACAATGGTATGAGGCACAACTGCAGCAAATATTCTGTATGTTATTGGAAAATAAAATAAATGAGCAGATTGCCTTCGAACTAAAAATAAGTGTTAGAACAGTACAGAACTATAAACGACGGCTAGAACAACGTTATGGATCCATATTGAGACAAAAGACAGATAATACTCTGTTTCTTGAATGTAATTTGTTTAAAAATAGAATGCTAACTTCGTACAAGGCATTAGAAAATCAAGTTACTTCTACTAATAATACTTCAGGAACTGATAAAGCCAAATGTGCTGAAATTGCAGCAAATATTGCTTTTGATGTATTAAAGTTAGAGAGCGAAGGGATTAAAGCAGTAAAACAAGGTTTAGTAGTGATAGCAGCGGCAAAGAAAAATGCGCTCAAAGGAAAAAATAATGTTCAGGACAATTTGAGACCATCAAAAAATGAAGATCCTCATAATAACAAGAATGATATAATCAATGACAATCAATAAGGATTGAGATTAGATAATAAATCTTATAATAAAGAAAATAGGAAATTTTAGTTTTTTTAGGTAATTATGAATTCTATTTTAATTAAATCTCAATTCATTAGTTGTGATCTTTATAGTTTTGGATTTGCTACTTTATCTATCAATCGGTTCCTTATTAATAAAAGTTATATATTCAATGATTGATCATATCATTAATTAATGATATGTCAATACAAGTACAAAAATTATCTTTAAAAGCCAAGTTATTCCGAGGATTAGGGGATGCTACCAGGCTTTCTATACTAGAAGCATTACGAGAAGGTGAAAAATCAGCATCTGAAATAGTAAAGGAAGTAGGACAAAATCAATCGAATGTATCAAATCATTTAGCATGTCTATTAGATTGCGGGCTTGTTGCTAATAGAAGAGATAAAAAGAATATCTTTTACAGATTAAACAGTAAAAAAGTTGCAAATCTATTGGAAGAAAGCGATTCTCTTTTATCTGAAATAATTAACGGACTGTATCTGTGTGTAAACTATAATGAAGAATCGTCAAAAGAGAACAAGTCAAAATGAAAAGAAAAATAATTAATCTTTCAGTAAATAACGAAAGAGAAGATAAAAAGAAAATAATAAAAGATATTATAACTGAAAGTGAAGAAGTTGATGGTTGTGGATGTTGTGAATGTGATACACCATTATTATCTTCTCCATTGACAAAATCATCGTCAGTCAATTTTGAGGAGATAGAAGAAAAAAAAGAAAAGAACAAAAATAAAGAAGCCAAAATACTCATAATAATAGGAATTGCATTAACTATTCCTTTAGTAATAACAGAATTATTAGAATTTTATCATATTTTAGGTAATAGTATTATAATTGACTATTTCCTTTTATCGTTAGCCACACCTGTTCAAATCTTACTAGGTAGACCATTTTATAAGCGATTTTATAATTCACTTAAAAAGAGAAGAGGATTTACTATAGATACACTAGTGGTATTAAGCACCAGTGTTGCATATGTTTACAGTCTAATTGCCATGCTTACCAATCAGGATGTGAGATTCTTTGAAGCATCTGCTTCTGTATTGACAATATTCACAATTGGAGAATATGTTGAAAGAAAAGTTTTGGGAACTACTTCAGAATCTATCAAAAGTCTTCTTGCTTTAAAACCTAAAACCGCAATAATAATCAAAGATAATGGAAAGCAAGAAACAGTTAATGTTGATGATATAGTTAAAGGAGATGTTTTTGTTGTAAAACCTGGAGAAAATATTGCAACTGATGGAATAATAGTGTATGGAGAATCTTCAATAGATGAATCTATGATTACAGGAGAATCCATTTTGATAGATAAAAGAATCGGTGATAAGGTTATTGGTGGAACTATAAATAAAAATGGCTATCTTCATGTTAGAGCGACAAATGTTGGAAGCCAAACGGTATTATCAACTATAATTGAAATGGTAAAGAAAGCACGAGCAAATAAACCTTCAATTCAAAGAATTGCTGATAGATGTGCCAAATACTTTATACCTGTTGTATTTACTATTGCAGTTGTATCTTCTCTTTATTGGCTTTTAGTAGCACAAACATCTATCCAATTTGTTATAACTGTTTTTGCAACAGTTCTTGTTGTTTCTTGTCCTTGTGCTTTAGGAATTGCTACACCTATGGTAGTATCATTAGGAATTGGTAAAGCAGCAAAACAAGGTATATTAATAAAAGGAGGAAAATATCTTGAGAAATTAGCATCAGTAGATACAGTTGTATTTGATAAAACTGGAACTCTTACTAAAGGCAAACCAGAAGTTACAGACATAATTCCTAATACTGGTTATGATGAATATTATGTCTTACAATTAGCATCTTCTGCAGAAATCAAATCAGAGCACCCAATAGCCCACGCAATAGTTAAAAAGACATCTGAAAGGAAAATTCCACTTCTTGAAGTCCAAGAATTTAGTGCAATAACCGGATATGGAATTGTAGCAAAATATCAAGAACAGAGAGTATTTGTACTAAGTTCAAGAACAAATAATATTATTTTAAATAATAATAACAATAAGTATAACTTTATACAATCTACAATAATCGAAAAGTTTCAATCAAAAATATTTGAATTAGAATCAGAAGGTAAAACAGTAGTTACGGTATTTTCAGAAGACAAGTTGATAGGAATAATCGCAGTTGCGGATATAATAAGAGAAAATGCAATACAGATAGTTAAACAAATTCAGTCAATGGGAAAAGAAATAATTCTATTAAGTGGAGATAATAAAAGAACAGTTAATGCCATTGCTAGAAAATTAAATATAAAAAATGTTTTGGCAGAAGTACTACCGCATGAAAAGGCAGAGAAAATAAAACATCTACAAAAGGACCATAAGTCTGTTGCAATGGTAGGTGATGGTATTAATGATGCACCTGCATTAACTCAATCTGACATTGGAATTGTAATGCGTTCAGGTACAGATATTGCAATGGATGCCGGACACATAATTCTTATGAAAAATAATTTATCTGATATTATTTATGCTTTTAAATTGGCAGATTATTCCCTAAAGAAAATTAAACAGAATCTTACAATATCTTTTGCATATAATTCTATAACTATCCCAATAGCCGCAGGATTGTTATATGGGATAACTAATTCCTTAATACTAACACCTGCATTAGCAGCAATAGGCTGGGTTATTAGTGATTCACTAGTATTTGGCAATTCTTTATTACTAAAAAAGTTCGTAATTAATAAAAAAAATTTGGTAAAGATGAGTAAGATACAGATCAATATACAGTTTTTTGAAAATGTCATAAAAAAACAAGGCTAGATAAAGATTCCTTTAAATGATGAAAGTCTTATTTTTAATTCCTTTTAGTTTCATGCATAACTATAAAAACGAAAATTCCAGAACCTAACGCTATCCATGCAACTGTTTGAATTGCTATACTTGTACTAAACAAATCTGCAATAAACCCTATACCTAAAGCACCAAATACAAACCCTAAATCTCTCCAGAATCTATAGACCCCTAATGATGTTGCTCTCCATTGTGGATGAGCAATATCACTAATTGCAGCAAGCAAAGTAGGATATACAAATGCAGTTCCTATACCCAAAATAGACATTCCTGCCAGAAGACCAGAATAAGTATTTTGTGATAATAGAATTATCCATATTCCTATTGCTTGCATAATCATACCATGATATATCAATTTCTTTCTTCCCGAGATATCACTTAAAGGACCTGTCCCAATTTGTAAAAAACCCCATAATGCTGGATGTATCGATTTTAACAGTGCAGTATCATTTACGCTAACTCCAAGAGACACAAAATAAAGTGTAAATAATCCCCAAGATACACCGAATACAAGATTGTTAACAAGTCCCGCTTGACTCACTGCTAAAAGAGAACGATTCTTCCACGATGTCTCAAAGAATACTTCCTTAAAGTTAAGGCTATCTTTTGTTGTTGTTAAATATGAATTAGTATCTTTTACTCCTTGTTTCTTCTTTTCTTCTATTTTCTCTATCATGTTTTTATTTTTGTCTTTTTTCTCTTCGTTTAGATTTTTTATTTCTAATCGAGTAAATTTTTTTGTATCTTTGACTAAAAACGAAGAAATTAGAAGTCCGGCTATAGGAAATACAATTCCGAGGTAAAATGGGTATGGTTTTAGTCCATAAATTGCAGCAATGTAACCAGTAAGAAAACCCACTAAAGCAACGGATACATAACCAGCAAATTCATTAAGCCCTAATGCTAGTCCCCTCTGTTTTGTTCCAACTAAATCAATTTTCATATTAACAGTCATTGACCAAGCCAATCCTTGATTGATTCCAAGTAATACATTAGCAAATAAGATCCAATCCCAGTTTGGAGCAAATAATAAAATAAAAGGAACTGGTATTCCAAATAACCATCCTAAAACTAATACATTTTTTCTTCCAAATTTATCAGAAAGATTACCTGCAAAGAGGTTGAGTATGGCTTTAACTATACCAAAACTAGCGATAAAAGATAGGATTAATGCATTAGATTCCAGATCAAATTCTTCTTTTCCTAATATTGGAATGACTGTCTGTTCTAATCCAATCATTGCGCCAACAAACGCATTAACTATTATCAATAAAAGAAATTGGTTAATGTTGGGTTTTAGACCTAGTTTAATAGCAATAAAATCTTTATTGGTTTTATTTTTGTCTTTGTCATTGCTATTATTAGACATCTTTTATGATAAACTAATCGGTAGATTTTTTCTATTTATCTTATAGATAAAAAACAAACAAATATGAAAAAAATTACTTTTGTAACTTGTTTTTTGACCAATGTGGAAGTAGTGTCGACGATTCAATAGTAAATAAAAGCAATATGGCTTTAAGAGATCTTTCTTGTTATATTACTTTTGACTAGTTATTATTAACTTTTTTCCATGCCTTGAATCCACCATCCAGGTTAAAGACATGAAAACCTATTTTACTCAATTCTTCTGCTGCTATATTTCCTCTATAGCCTGAGTTACAATATGTAACTATCTTTTTATCCTTTAACTGATCTAGTTTACCCTGTCTTGCATTACGTATTATACTTCCTAAAGGTAGATGGAGTGAATTGTCTATATTACCCTCAGAAAGTTCATCAGATTCACGTACATCTATAACAATAAATTCTTCACTTTTTCCTCTCATTTCTTCAGGAGGGATTGATTTAACCATTAGCATTTTATTTCTTTTTACTCTTTTAAATCTATAACTGTTTCTTATGTTACATTTTTTATTAAATCAGATTATTTTCATACGAATAGTTATATGTAAACAAATTATCGTATCTATTTTTAGAAAACCCAAATAAAGATTTGCTGGTTCTTCAAAAGTATGATGAGGCTTTTAATGTTTGTATAGACTTTAAATATGTCGAATATGAATACATTTGCATTGCATTCTGAACATACATACAATATTTTTCATAATTAGTAAGTTAGATCTACTTAAATGATATTAGGTTATTCATTGTTTTAATAATGTATATATCTATTAAATTTGTTACTATTATTTAGAATAATAAAATAAAATTAGTAATTTTGTTATATTTTAATTTTTTCTATGAGTTCCTTCAAGAATCCAAAAATGAGTGAAAATCTTATTGTGATATGACAATTAATAGAATTTTGTTATGACTGATTTAATATAGAAAATAAGCTGACTAGATTAAAAATTTTGCTTTCCTTTTAACTATTAAATAATATAAATAATCATATTAAAATGTGAATAAACATGATCAATTATAACCCTTTAAATAAGGTAATACCTAAAGATCTGAAACAGTTTTTACAAGCATTTTTGACATAATTGGATACAAATCCATATGTCGGTTATTAAATCTGAATTCAATCTCCTTTAGATATAAATGAAAATATTGTCTAGGTACACCTCGATAAATATACAGCCATGTCTTGGCATAACTCCAGAATCCTTCTATTCCATTAATATGAGTATCTTCTCTTACATATTCCTTGTTACCATGAGAAATCGAGTTATGTTTTCCAATTAAACTCAATGTTGCATAAGCAGTATGATCATCTGTATAATATAGTGATCTTTTTCTTGTGTGCTGTTGTATCAGAGGAATCAATGTTTCATGTTTTCTGTCAGACACTGGAAATGTAATAACAATTCCATTCCTTTTGTAGATACCAAAAACTAGATTTTTGTGCTCAATAGAACCCCATCCACGCTTCCCTCCTTTATGATGACCTCCAAATAATGCCTCATCAATTTCTATTTCTCCAGATAGTTTCAGATTCTGTATTTCCAGTATAAGCGAATCATAGATTGCTTGCCTGAATATTCTAAATGTACGTTCAATTGTTGCTAAATTAATAGATATATACCATCGTATTCTGTAAGCAGGAACACCAAGTACAAATAGATATAACAAATGAGATATAATATCAAACGAGATTTTTAACCTTGCCAAATAGGTACATGTGAAATCACTAAAAACATGCCTACACCGTTTACATGAATATCTCCTCCTTCTTTTCTCACATGATGATAAATGATTTATGTACCTGTAGTTACATCTAGGACATTTTCTTTTTCCACTCCATCTACCCTGCTGAAAATATAACCTACTTTTCTGACTGTTTGTAGCCAATTCTAATGGATTGATCTCACGCACAAACCACGCATAAGATAACAATCATTATTATGTACTTTTTGTTTCAAATGTTTAGGTATTACCTTAAATAATGATAATAACCAATCCCAATCTCCTCTTGAAATTACATCAGAAGAATTAAAAGAAAAATTACATTACAAATTAGAAAAACCTATAATGATTTTTGATATAGGAAATAAGGAAAGATATCAACGTGAACACATTCCAGGCTCTAAATTTGCTGTGTGTGATCAGCAAACAATAAACAATTTACTTCCAAAATTACCAAAAGATATAGATATTGTTTTGGTAGCAGAAGAGGAAAATTATGCAAGACAAATGGCCCAGATGGCGAGGGAAAAAAGTGACCTCAAAACAAGATATTTGAAAGGAGGCATATCTGCTTGGAATGGTGAAACAACAGAAAGACAAGATCCAAAGATATCTGTACAAAACTTGAAAGAAGCAATAGATGAAGGCAAATTAAAGAGAGGTGAAATTTTCTTGCTTGATGTCAGAGAATCTGATGAGTTTAAGGAATGGAACATTGAAGGTAGCAAAAATATTCCTCTAAGTCAAATTTCTAATTCTTTAAATGAAATGCCAAAAGACAAAGAAATTGTAACTATATGTCCACTTGGTAACAAATCGGGGATGGTTACTTTCATGCTACAAAGACAAGGATATAATGTAAAGACATTAGAAGAAGGGCTAAAGGGATGGTCTTCTACATTTGAGCATTCTTCTCAATATTATAGGATTACAAATGGACAAAATGTAAAGGTAGTACAGGTAAGAAAGATTGGAAAAGGTTGTATGTCCTATATTGTATCTTTAGAAAATAAGAACACTACTACTAATAATAAGATAAATAATAATGCAGAGAATGAGGTAATAGTGATAGATCCGGTATTTCCTGTAAATGAATATATACGAATTGCTAATACTGAATTTGGTAAAGGAGCAAGAATAACCAAAGTATTTGATACGCATCTTCATGCAGATCATGTTTCTTCAGCAAGAGATCTAGCAAGTAAGACAGATGCACAACTTTACCTTAGTTCATATGAGGATTACTCACAAGATGGATATCAAAAACAAGATGAAAAGCAATGTATTTTCTTAAAAGAAGGAGATATCTCAACTATAGAAAAAATAGACAAATCAATAGAACTAAAGATTATTCATGCACCGGGTCATACTGCAGGAGGGCTTTGTTTTTTAATTGGTGAAAGATTACTATTTACTGGCGACACATTATTTGTTGATAACATAGGAAGACCTGATTTAAAAGACAAGGCTGAAGAATTTGCATCATTGCTTTATGATACATTGTATAATAAGATATTCAATTTACAAAATAAAGAGGATATCCTTGTTTTCCCAACTCATACAAATAAAATTATAGATAAAGACGAGATTTTATCAGACAATCTTGCTAACATACAGAAAAAAGTAGAATATTTGAATTTAAGCAAGAATGATTTTATCAGAAAGTTATCCTCAATGACTATGCCTACACCTCCTCAGTTCAAAGCGATTATTGCAATGAATAAAGGAGAAAAAGAAATTTCCTCGGTGCAAGAAATTCAGGAATTGGAGATGGGGCCAAATAGATGTAGCATTTCTGCATAATAATTTAATATAAAGAACAATTAAACATAATTAATGTTGTGAATAGATTTGTGAATCGATTTATTGTAGGTTTAATAAATAATACTCATGATGATGAGGACGATGATGAGAATAATAATAACAAGAATATTAAAAAAAGAAAAAATTGACAAATAAGAAGATAAACTAAAGAACAATAAAACTATTAGATAATTATACGAGATAAAAAATTGTAGTTATATGAAAGTTGTTAAAAGAGTAAAATCTAATATCTATTGGAAATATTTTGATAAATCCTTTACAAATTTAACAACCTAAAAATTATAATCTTAATAATACGACGATAAATCAAAATTATAGAGAATTTTGCATTGTCATTCAAAAGGATTATAATAGATATAAATATATTTTGAGTATCCATAATTGCAAGAAATAATAGCCGTCTTCTCTGGTATAATCATTTTTGGTTTGTTACATGGGATTAATCCCTCTCATGGATGGACAATAGCAGTTTTATATGCACTTCAAAGCAAAAGACCACTACTAAGTAGCATTTTAAGTTCCAGCATACTTGCTTCGGCTCACTTTCTTTCTTCAATAGTTGTAGTATTAGCATTTATCTTATTTAGCCTCTATATCGATATACCTCAGAATTACCTCAACTACGCTGCAGCAATTGCACTTGGAATATTGGCTTTTATGTTTTGGAGGGAAAAACCTAATGATTTAGTAAAGAGTCAACACGGTCATTTGCATCGATTTTCAAAGGAGGTTAAGCATGATCATATTCATTGGCATACACATGAAGGATTTCATAGACATCTTCACACACATCAAATAAGAATATTGCCCTCTCTTTCAGCATTAGCAATTTCTGCTTTAATACTAGGGTTTGCACATGAAGAAGAATTTGTAATACTTTCCTTAGCGGTAGGAGGAGTAAATCCATTATTGTTAATGATTGTTTATGCTCTATCGGTATCTGTTGCTTTAATAAGTGTCACAATTTTATCAGTTAAAGTAATTACTACTACTATACAAGATAAAATAATTCATTATACTAAATATCTTCCAAAAGTAAGTGCAATAATATTGGCGATTATGGCTATAGCATTTGGATTAGGTTTAGTTTAAAATTAATAATATTTAATTTAAAAGATTATGATCCAATTTTCTTAACATGAGTTAACGTCTTTCATCTTATCGTTTGTGCTTTTTTTGCTAATTGTTTATTAACTTCATTGTTACCTTTTTCTTCAATATGACTTTGTATTAATATACCTCTAGCCAACTTAACGTTTAGAAAAAGTAAAATCAGACTCGATTTTTTTATGTTATGGCTGCTGTTGCTTTTACTAATAATTTGTTTACAATTGTTAAATAATTTTATGACTACTTATTATCAACAAAGAAGAGTTCATACAGAAGGAGGCAAATATGTACTCAGTAGTCATAGCCATATCATTATGTATATAATCAATTGTATAACTGGAACTCGGCTATAATTGATTAATTAGGCTATGACTATTAAATTTTTTCTGAAAAAAGTAATTGATTGAAATATAAAGGTTGTTTATTAGTAAATTCTCTATTTATTAAACCAATTGAAATCACACATTTGAAGAATGTTGTCCAAGTTTTAAGAAAGTTCCTCTTATGAAACTAATAGAATTTGATATGTCAGTTAATACCTCAAAAAATCTATCTTTTGTAAGGTTATCAAAAAATAATGTTTTTTGAAAATACAATTCCTTGATATTATCTGTAATTATTGGGAAACGAGGATCTAAATGCATTTGAATAAGAAACTTTATAATATCCCATACAATTTCATTCCTATTCTTGAGAGATTTTAGCATATTCTGTTCTTTTTCATTGAATTCCATATTAGCAGCGATAATTATACTATCTAAGGAATCTTTGTGAAATGCTATGCTAATTATTGTATACTTATCTTCTTTGATATCTATTGTTAGTTTAGTTTCAATGTCAGGTCGTTCATCAAATTCATAGGCTTCTTCTTTTATCCATTTCTTTATTTTATCTGCATATTCTTTGAATGGGACATCTTCTTCTTTTAAATATTTTTTTACTTTGTTTGAGTATTCTTTGAACATTGAAAATATTGGTAATCTCTGATTTATAATAATTTGTAAAATGGTAGAAAATTAATAAGACATCATATAATAACATATTTGCGACTATGGTTTAATCTGGCTAAATCAAATACTAACCTCATTGATAAAGTCTTATTTATAGTCTATCACATAGTAAACAAATCTCTTTATTTCTTTTCGTGAACCTTCAAAACTTCATAATATATCAGAAGTATTATTCTTCTATATGTCAAGATATAGGAGAAATATGATGGATGTCATAGTCCTCTACCACATTTGCTATCTCAATGCTATTTATTAAAAAAAGACTATGGCTTTTACTAATAAATTGTCTCCAATGGTTGAAGTAGAAGGCTTTAATACAATGTATTACACGCAAATAGATGACAAGTGATTTTACTGAATATAATTTTATAGATATTGTCAATAAAGAGGCAAGAGGAATTTATGAGAACTGTGATCTTGGTGAAACTAAAGATATTTGCGGTGAATACATAGTAACTCAAAAAGGTACTCGTGCAGATAATGACAGATTCTATATTCCAAAGAACTTGGTTGACTATTTCGATAATGCTACAGTCTATTTTAAAATAACCGAGGAAGAAGCAAAACAATACAAAAGATTAAACTATCACAAATTTTTCGATATTATTTTAGGACTAGTTAATTAGTTTAACATCAATACTCAGAAAAATGTCATAACTACTAATAAAGAAAAGTAAATTTAATGATTAACCATAATTAGTAGTTTGAACAAACCGGTATAATAGTTAGATGAGGCTATGGCAACAATAGCAAAAAATAAAGAAATGATTTTATTGATTTACTAGGAATATCCTTTTACCTTTGCTAAATAAAAAATCTTCTTCAGCCTTTGTTTATACACTAAAGCAAGATTATAGAGTATAGTTAGATAATTAGTATGTGATTCCATAACTTTATCATAATTTTCTACTTCTTTACATTCTAATTTGTATGGAATATTATCATTATTATTATCATTCCACCATTCGTCGTAAAGAAGAATGACTATATTTTTATTTCACATAAGATTGTTAAAGACTAGAGCCCTTAAAATGTACTAGTCATAAAACTTGTATATCTCTAGTATTTTTTATTGAGTAATTAGAACTATATACTAGTAAATGGTTGGTTCGAATAAAATAAAAATTATTTCATCAAAAATATTATCGAATTTCAAAATAGAAAACAAGGATTTTAGAAATTAATAAATACCTCATTTATCACTAAATGACTTTGCTCTTCAATCAATTACATGATAAACAAACAACAGTACGAGGCACAACTTAGACAAATATTCAAGTTACTTCTTGAAAATAAGACTCAGGATGAAATTGCTCGAGAGTTAAATATCGGAGTTAGGACTGTAGCAAGATATTATCAACGCATTGAAAAAAGGTATGGGGAAATGCAGAGGCAAAAGACGGATAGCACACTCTTTTTGGAATGCCAACTCTTTAAAAATAGAATGCTCAAACTATACAAGGCATTAGAAGATCAAGTTACTTCTAAGGAAACTTCTGGAACTGAAAAAGCCAAATGTGCTGAAGTAGCAGTCAACATTGCTATAGATGTTTTGAAGATGGAAAGCGAAGGAATTAAGGCAGTAGTAATTAAAGATGCTCTGATAGCAGAAAGAGAAGCAGCAGTAGCAGGAATAACCAGCAGCAAAATTTAGGATCAAAAAATACTACTATAAGTGAGTATGACTTATGTCCAAGAAAAAGAATTTTATCCAAGAACAAAAACACTTGATGAAGCAGTGTATGATTGATGCTCAGATAATGGGTTTGAGCAAATATGAAACTATTGATTATGTCAAATCAAGCCTAGGCTTGATAGACTTTTCAGAAGGTTCATACAAGAAATTTAGAGCACAGGTTCTAAGCGACAATGATGATGGCAGCAGCAGCAGAACTAGCGTCAAATGGATATCCTACTATGCCAGAAAAGGATTTGTAGAATTCTATCGTAAACGCATAGAAGAAATGGAAATACTTCAGAAAGAAACTTTGAAGCAATGGTCAATAGAAACCAGTAAGCCAGATTCACAAAAAGATAAAAGACTAATACTTTCACTTGTTGCTGAATTAAGAGCAAATAATCAACATCTAACGTCATTGGGAATGGTTACTCCTATTATAGCCACAATAAAGAACTTAATAGATAATAATAAGGAAAAGATTTCGTCAGATGCCACATCATCATCATCAGCAATTAGTAGCAGTAGCAATAATAACGACGGCAGCAACATGATGTATTATGATGAATCAGAAGAAAGTTGCTGATATATGATGATATAGTGTTGTTTTTTTTCTTTTTTTCTTTATCTAACAACATGTATATACTACTGTAATAACAACAACAAAAACAAAAGAGGAGGTTCATTGAGGATCATGTATGTTTAATACATGTTCTCTAGTCTGGTTCTTCAGTCCAAAGAACTCCAGACAGAACCTTCTTATTATTTAAACAATCTTAGAAGAAAATATAGTTAAAATAAATAATTTAAAAAAAATTTACAAATTGATCTATTTCTTTAATTAATGATTAATCTATTATTCTCCAGCGAGATATTTCTATTACTAAATATTATTGTCCATTTAAAAACCTCTGCAATGATAGTTTCACAACCGATAAATAGTATAGTCTTTAGGTATTGAAAACACCTCAATATATCATCGGTAGACAACAACATCGAGGAATAAACAATTGAGCATCTCATAGTCATAGCCTGAATGAATAGATTATCTACTAATCCAGATTCCCAGTTCATCTCTCTAGTTCAGGCTATGACAATTAGTTTATCTCGTTTTAAATTACCTCCAATTAATCTATATTTTATTACTTTAGTATATTTAATCAAACAAAGATGCCATAGTAGTTAGTCATTGCCATAGCCCCACCTACCAACCAATAGATGTAATCATCAATCATAGGCTATGGCTTTTACTATTAATAGCAATAATGTAAAAATTAAATCCATCTATTACAGACAAAGGTAACATATATTCATTTAAACTATAATAGGTTACCTATTTTTAGGGAATTATTTATTTTTATAACAAAAATTATTTATTTTCTAATGATCTAATTACTTTATTTTAGATAACAAAGATGCAATATTAACATCAATGCATTTAAAAGTATACCACACATAGTTACAGTAAAATTAATACATAAAAATAATAGATCAGCATAAATATTTCAAGATCAAACCGTCTACCAATGAATAGAACACTAATCTCATATATATTAGCATCACTAATCGCATTCTCCGCCGTTTCAGCAATAACAATGCAGCCCATATCCTTAAGCGCTCAAACCCAACCAGCAGCACCCCAACAACAATCACCACTACAAACACAACAACAAGAATCACAACAACCATTAGCCATAAGTCCATCATGCGGTCAAGTTATAACACAAAATGTTGTATTAACTTCTAACTTAAAGTGTGCAGACGGGGATGGTCTTATAGTTGGTGCAAGTGATCTTGTCATAGATCTTAATGGACATACCATTTCTGGTCCAGATGTAGATAGTCAAGAGAAAACATCTAATAAAGTAGGAATCATGGTAACAAATGTTAACAATATAGTAATTAAAGATGGTACTATTCAGGGATTTCAAGCAGGTATTTTATTGACAGGTTCTCAAAATGTTGAATTGAACAGCATAGTTTCCAAAGATAACCAAATAGGAGCATTCAGGTACTGGTGCAAATATAGTTGATGTACACTTATCCCTACTTATGAATAACCAAATTGGTTTTGCAGTATACTCAACACAACAAGCCACTATAGAGAATAACATACTTTACCAAAATACTTTGGCAGGAATAACACTAGTTAACTCCAATAATGATGTACTTACTTTGAATTCTATTACTGAATCTGGAAATGGTATTTATGTAGACAATCAAAGTAACAATAACAATGTTAACTTTAACAATGTTCTTTTGAATACAATTGACCTAAACAACGCTAATGGATTACCAGTAAATACCAATGCCAATACATATGACCAAAATAACTGTATGACTTCTAATCCAAGCGGTATATGTATAGGTAAGTAATTAATGAAAAGTTCCTATCTTTTTATTAACATTGATGATATATGAAGATAAAAAGGGTTTAAACCAAACAAAAAAATTGTTGTTATAGTCTGGACTGACTTCTGATCATTAACTCCCGTTTAACTAGTTCAGACTATGATAATAATAATAATACAACAATTAACATTGTTCACCGATTTTTAAATATTTTATAAGTAAAAGAATATTGCCTCATAGCATCAAAGGCAAATTCCGTAGTTTTCCATAGCCCCTCTATATGTTCTTGGGTTACATAAGAGGAGGAGGGCTATGACAATTAAATTCTCTAAGTGTTTTATATTATAAAGGATATAGATCTACATGCATCTATGAGGGATGAAAATCTCAAGTATTTGCGTATAGATGTTATAAGATAGTGAGTAAAATCGTTGTCTATACCATCTATTTCTCTTAAAATTTTAAATATTTTATTACTGATATAGAATAGATCTATTGCGTAATTAGCAACCATGTAAAATATTACATATCTGATCTAAGATAAAAGAGAATAATATTATTAAATTTATAAAATTTATAAAAATTAATTTAAATTTTCAGAATATTTTGATTCCTTCCTAATTACGCAAAAGATCTAATATACATACAGTCCAATCAATAGTAGTAGCCATAGCCCTATCATCTGTATTTCTGACAGATAGATTTGCTCCTATATTATAATCTAGTAGGCTATGGCTTTCTTTTACAAATTATTCTTTCTCAATCTTATTCATAGTGAATAATGCAAAATGAATAATTATATGCATTACATTTCAGATAATTGCAATGGATAAAAATGAAAGTTAATATTTAGAAAAAGATTATTTTGTAGCAGCTCATCATTTTATACATAGATAAAAAAATAATAGAATAACTGCCTTCTAATATTTTTATCATTAAATTAAGTTAATAATTTTGACATCTGTATGGCAGCAATATTAATAGGCTCCCATACTGGCGAGGCTGGTGGAACATAACAAGCATCATAATTTGCTAAATCTTCGACCTGTACTCTGTTTAAGTAAAGCAAAAGAAATAAGATTGATTCTTCCTTTAACTGCTTCTCCTCCTACAATCTGTGCACCTAATATTCTTTTATTTTTCTTGTCTGCAACAAGTTTTATCCATATCTTTTTATTATCTGGATAATACCCAGCCCTTGTAATATCCTCTATTTTATTCTCTATAGGCTCAAAACCATTTTCTAAAGCCTTCTTCTTGCTAAGACCGGTTTTTCCAACAAACAGTCCAAATATCTTTGTTATTGCACTTGCAGCAATTCCTTTGAATTTTACATTGCCACCTGCGGCATTCTCCCCTGCTATTTTTCCTTGTTTATTTGCTGTTGTTCCTAATGGCAGATAGTTATCCTTGTCTGTTGTATAATTTCTTGCAGTAGTGCAATCACCTGCTGCATAAATATCTACAATATTCGTTCTCATATAATCATCAACCTTCATTGCATTACGAACTCCTAATTCTATTCCTGCATCTTTAGCAATCTCAGAGTTTGGTCTTACTCCTACACCAAATAATACACAGTCTGCAAGAATTTCTTCTTTATTAGTTCTTACACCTTTGACTTTCGTTCTATAATTAACATCACCAAAACGATCTGATTCTAAAAGGATCTGCTCAACTTTTTCTTTTAATCTAACGGTTACTCCATTGCTCTTTATTTCTTCTTCTATTATTTCAGCCATATCTTTATCTAAAATATTTGCAAGAACATGATCTGCTATCTCAATTAATATGACAGACATACCTCTTTGCTTGAATGATTCTGCCATTTCAATACCTATCAGTCCTGCTCCTACAATAATGACAGATTTTGCATTTTTTATATAATCACGAATATATATTCCATCTTCAAAATTTCTTAGTAAAAATAAACCTTCTTCCATTGAATTTCCTCCTTTGTCATAGTATAATTCTTTTATTTTTGGAATTACTGCTCGTGCACCGGTCGCTATAACAAGTGATTCATAATCAAATACTACCTCTTTTTTGTTCTGTAAATCTTTTGCATATACTTTTTTTCTGAATGATCTATTCTTGTTGCCAGAGTATTTACTATAATATTTATATGGTATTTGTTTTTGAATTCGTCTACAGATCGCGCAATTAATTCATCAAAATCATTAATTACTTCTTCAATTACATATGGTATTCCACATGAGCCGTATGACACTAAAGGCTCTTCTTGAATTATTTTGATATCTGCATTTGGATCAATACGCTTTGCTTTTGAAGCAGCACTTGTTCCTGCTGCAATACCTCATATGATTAAAATTTTTTCTTTTTTTATTTTTAGAATGAGTACGACTGTTGTTGGCATTCATATTGTTGTGACTCCTTCTAGATGTTACTATCATTATATAATTTTAAACTGTTTTCAAAAATAATACTTACTTATTTGATATCTACTATACTCTTCAGCAAACGTACAGTGACAAATTTAAATTGATGTTATAAAATAACTGCCAAACAAAGAAAAAAAGGGTTTGGAATCTTTAAATATATTTAAAGTAATCTTTACCAAATCAAATGAAATTTCTTTTTTCTAAATTTGTTTGGTCGATTTTCATTATTTTCATAATGGTATTATTCTCTAATAGCCAATTTTTGACTCTTATTACAGCATTTTCACAAGGCGATGATAATAGAAAAGGAGGAGGGTTTGGAATACAAGATAGAGAACGTGCTAGAATACATGCTGCGAATGATTCTCAAATTGTTAATGATGATAGATTTGGAATACAAGATAGAGAACGTGCTAGAATACATGCTGCAAATGATTCTCAAATTGTTAATGATGATTTGACTAGTATAATTCTAATTGTAACAATAATTGTCATTATTGGTGTGAGCTCATATGCTTTATACAAAATTTATTTAATCAAGAGAAAATCAAAACAATCTAAACTAAAATAATAATAACAATGGTTTATTTAGATGATAAAAAAAATTTATTTTATTTTTAATAATAACATACTCCTGATACTGTTATCAATTTTATTTTTGTTATTTATTCAATTTTGTTATGCTGATAATAATGATAATAATAATAATAGAAGGTTGTTGCATAACAATGCAGAATTATTAGGATGGATTTCTATTAGTTGTGGATTAATTGCTAATGTTCCATTCATTTTATATGTACGTGTAAAGAAACTATCCGTCAAAAGATTAGGTGGAGGAGATAGTTTAACTCGAAATCTTGCTCTAGAACATAGACCAATAATTAATTTTCATACTGCTTTGAATCTAATAGGATTTTTTACAGGAATATTTCATGGAATGTTGTTAGTACGTGGAATAGATTTTATTTCTATATCTTTAGCAATTGTCATAACAACACTTACTGTTAGTGGCATTTTACTAAGATTTGCAAAATTAAGATTTATCAATCAATTTAATAGAATAATACATACACATGTTATTTTATCAGTTTTGCTTGTAATTTTGATAATTTTACATGTATCATTTTCATAGTATGAAGGGTAATGATTTAAAAGAAGAGTATCTTTTACATTTTATATTTATAACTGCTTTTGTTATCGTGTTATTGAACATAATAATTAGACAGACAATGATAAAATAATATTTGTTAATATTGTTAGTAAATCTGATGTTTGATATATAGTTTAAATAAAAAAAGAATATAATTTTTTATTTATTTTTTATTAGATGTTTTCTATTGCATTCCCATCATGCCAGTTTGATTCATGGGTTGCATCATCATTGGTCCCATTCCCATCATTGGTCCCATTCCCATCATTGGTCCCATTCCCATCATTCCTGGATTCATCATCATACAAGGCATCATTCCCATCATAGTCTGATTACCCATCATCATTGGACCCATCATCATACAAGGCATTGTCATACCTTGCCCCATTCCCATCATTGGTCCCATTCCCATCATTGGTCCCATTCCCATCATAGGCCATTGTTGTCCTCCCATTCCCATCATTGGTCCCATTCCCATCATAGGCCATTGTTGTCCTCCATTCCCATCATTGGTCCCATTCCCATCATAGGCCATTGTTGTCCTCCCATTCCCATCATTGGTCCCATCATTCCTGTTTGGTTCATTTGCTTCAACATCATATTTGGATTTGGATTTTGGGGAATAGCCATGCTAGTATTGATAGAAAAATTCATTGTAGAAACAGCTAGAATTGTTGCGATTCCTAAAGAAAATAGAATTATTTTTTTCATTATATACAATAATTAGGCAAAGTATTTACGTTTTTATTTTTTTCAAATTATAGTAAGATAACAATTGAATTTAAAACAATCAATTCAGAAAATGAATTTAAATTATCTTTCTAAATTACCATGGATGTAAAGTTAATTTCTGCCTAGGCATAAGAAATGGAATTTTATTTCTAATTGTTGTATTATATAAATAAATAATCCTATTCAATTGTATATTCAATAGGTCACAATTTATTCTTTTCTTAGAGCCTATCCCAAAAATAGATAGAAATATAGCTGCCTATTTTTATTCTCTTATATGTTTAACATTTGAATAAAAGTAAAAAGTATGTTAGAACAATTATACGCATTCCAGATAATCTTTGGAATGAAATTAAAAATATTTTACCAAATGAGAAACCAGAGAATACAATAGGTCGTCCCATTGTTCCATACAGAAAAGTATTTGATGGTATCATGTTTATCCTTAGAACTGGATGTCAGTGGAAAATGTTACCTAAAGAGTATGGTTCTGGTTCCACATGCCACAGAAGATTTCAGGAATGGAGAGAATCAGATATATTTGATAAATTATGGACAAGAATGCTACAAATATACGATTTAAAGAAAGGAATTAAGTGGAACTGGCAGTCTCTTGACAGCATATCTGTAAAATCACCTTTTTAGGGGGGAGATGACAGGACATAATC
This sequence comes from uncultured Nitrososphaerales archaeon, assembly GCA_963840085.1. GTDB lineage: Archaea > Thermoproteota > Nitrososphaeria > Nitrososphaerales > Nitrososphaeraceae > TH1177. Next base: position 3,204 of record CAWIYT010000177.1, on the reverse strand, counting down.
CTACTACTGACAGAAGGAGTAAATTAGGAACCAAAAGACATATTTTAACAGATAAAGAAGGCATTCCACTTTCTACTGTTATAACATCTGCAAATACTCCTATGATGTTACTACTGCAATTGAAACCGTTGACAGCATGGTTATCAAAAGACCATCTTCAAAATCAGCAACAAAATATAGAAACAACGACAACGACAACGACAACGACAAGAATAAGAATAAGAATAAGAATAAGAAGAAAAATCAGAATCTATGTCTTGATAAAGCATATCATTCCAAAGATGTAGAACAAGAAATCATCAAGAGAGGATATATTCCACATATACGACATAGAAAAGAGGAAGAAAAGAAACACAACAATAGACATCCCACAAGAAGATGGGTAGTAGAGAGAGAACAAATTCATGGCATAACAATAGATTCAGGAAATTATTTACAAGGTATGAAAAGAAGGATAAAAACTATCTTGGTCTTGTCCAATTAGCAAACAGCATAATAATTTATAGGAAGATAATTTTGGGATAGGCTCTTAATCTGTTATTAAAGAATTATTAAATTGATTAAAATAAAAAAAATTTGTATTGAAATTTTAGAACGACACATTAGCTTCTAGATTTTCATTATCGGTGACGGTGGTCGCCATCATGGTCGTGGTCGCCATTATGGTCGTAGTCGCCATCATCGTCGTAATAGTGGTCGCGTTTGTGGCATTTTTTGTGGCCATGTCCATGGCATTTTTTGTGGCCATGTCCATGGCATTTTTTGTGGCCATGTCCATGGCATTTTTTGTGTCCGTGGTCATAATCGGCATATACATTTTGAAGTATTGGTCCTGACATCATTACAGCAAGCAAGAATACGGCAGACACTATAGCAATTACAGTGAAAGTGTTTTTGCTTTGGTAAAGAGATTTCATTTTCTTTTTGGGTTACGAATGATGACATTTAAGGATGGGTTAACCACGTATACAGACACTTATATAGTAGTAACATTTTTTTTGAAAAATTTTCAGTAACATATTTTGGAAAAACTTTTAAATTACTACAAAAAAATACGTTTTCAATTTCATTATAGTCAATTAATCCCATTTTTGGTATGACTTTTTCTGAATTTTCAGTAACATATTTTGGAAAAACTTTTAAATTACTACAAAAAAATACGTTTTCAATTTCATTATAGTCAATTAATCCCATTTTAATTGTTATTAATTTAGAAATTAAATAATTTTTTATTAATGCAATTGTAATATTTTATTTCCATCTTTTTAGAAAAATTTTTTCGGCGCCGAAAATCTCCAGGCAGGTCTAATAAGAAAGGATGAAATATAAAAAAAGATTAAGTGCATCTCAATACATCATGACTTTTAATTCCACGCCCAAACTATTGAATTTAAAGCTTAAGGTATCTAGAATACAATGGATCTATTTACTGTAACTATGAAACTCAACCTCACCATAGGACAAGAACAGTATAAGTTAATAAATTAAAAATATTACAGATGAGAAATATTAACTCAGATTATCTACAGGTACTCAACAAGTAGAATGATATAACTTTTGAAGACATAACAAATAAACGTTATATGAGTATCAAATCAATCCAAAAATCTATAAAGATGACACACTTAGTTAAATAACATAATAATATTACCTGTGGCTTTATTTAAATCTATTGTTATATTTTATAAAGAATTCCAATCTATGAACCTTACAGAAATTATTTCAAAAGTAGGACATAAAGAATTAATCCCCCTTACATAATGTTAAATACAAAATAAGACATTTTGAAATAATGCGTTATCTATTAACTGAGTTCCATTTTTTTAAATATCTATATGTTCATATTCTACTAGTTATTTGAAAAAATGAACATATTAGAAACGGAATTTCCATTCACATTAGAAGCTTAAAACTTCAAAATGTAATAATGAGACAAATGTAGTGTCCTCAATTGTTGATCCATATCATAATTGTTGCATTGATAAAAAGGAAATAATAATAGAGCAAATCAATGCTTGGGAAAATCTATTGAGATGTACATAATAATAAAAGTGAAGACAGTTTAACTACTTGAAAAGGAAATTTCTGAACTAAAATTCACTCTAAGTTAAGTCTCTAATCTTTTATCAACATTGTTCTATCCATTTAGCATAAATATAGAAATGGATTTAGCTTTGTTATACATCTTTCAACATGTGCCAAATAACCCTGTCAGACTAGAATTATCTACTGTACAGAAAAAGGAATTATTTTCATTCATGAAGAGTACTAAGGATAAAGAGGAATACAGAAGAGCATCTGCCATAAAACAAAAGATGGAAGGAGTACCTTATAGAACAATAGCCAAAAACCTTGGTGTCAATTACCGTAATGTGTATGGCTGGATTAAAAAATATAGAGAGTCTGGTCTGGATGGAATAAGAAATAAAAGAGAAAGAATGGAGGTAGAAAACCAGTAATATCTACTGACAAGAACAAGGAGATGATAAAAGACATAGTACTGAACAAATCACCCAGGACATTTGGCTATCTCAAAAATACCTGCTGGAGTATCAGGCTGTTGGCCACATATCTTTCCTCACTAATGGAAATGAATGTCAGTCCAATGCAGACATGGAGAATAATTCATGATATGGGCATAGTATACAAAAACAGCCAAAACTTGAACTAGAAAAAGGCATAGATTATGAGGAAAAGAAAGGAAAGATAGACAGATACAAAAGAAGATATCCTCTGCACTTTTAAAAAAAGATTCTACTAGGATTTGAAGATGAAACATGGTTACATCTGCAACCATACATAACCAGGACACACATGAGAAGAGGAGAACAGCAAAAGATACTTCATAAAGGATCTAACGATAAAGTCAATGTATTCATAACCCTTCTCTATTCACTAAATGGAATCAAATTCACAACAAGCAAAACAAGAAACAGTAATGATTTCATAAACCATCTAAACAGTATCAAAAGATATGTACTCAAGAGAAGTATCAAGAGATTTATTCTTGTAATAGATAATGCATCATTTCATGTAAGCAAAAAGACAAAACACTATATGGAAAAACAATCAGAAGACTGGTTAACTGTACCATTTCTACCAACACGTGCACCATTCCTAAATATTGTAGAAACAAAAGTAAACAGAAATCTCAAGAAAGACATATGTGCAAACTATAACTACGAAACTGAATACAATCTCTTA
>CAWIYT010000176.1:0-32264 GCA_963840085.1 uncultured Nitrososphaerales archaeon | reverse complement strand
AATAACATAACATTTAAAAAATTTTTATTTTATATTTTTTGTAAATCTAAAATTCTAAAAGAATTCTTTCGTAATTATGAAATAGCATTAAATTTACTTTCTTTCAATATCAAATATTTATATACTATTAAAATTCTCTAAATCATATAATAACATATGCTTAGAAACATAAATTTAAATACTGTCAATCGGATTCACTTGTTGAAAATAGGTCTCATATTCTAATAGTTTGTTGGGATGAGCAAAATTCTTGTATCTCAATTAAATATATAATTTACTTTACCATTATTCAATCAATAGCAAATGAATACGGTAATCGGAACTACCTATATGTGATTTTCCTTCTTTAACAATAGAATCATGCTACAGCTAGCAAAACAGAAGTGAATTTTTTCTTCTATTAACGAAAGAATATTAAAAGTTTTTTGCAGTAAGAATGAAGGTTTATTGGTATCTAAAAATACACTTGGTATAAAATTTATAAATGAATGAATCGTCAAGCGTTTTAATATTTTTAATTTACAATAAGATAATTCTTTTTTTAATGTGCTATAATTAAAAAGTTTCTATCTTTATATTAATATAATAAATGTAATAGTTATCATTTAGAAATTAATCAATGTATTATTATTCTAATTTTCGCCAATCTACTAAAATTATTGTAAATGTAGATATATTAGGTAATCTTATTGATTTTTATATTATCTCGTAATTTAAATCGTAGTTTATAGTATTCGTAACAAAATTAACTTTTTTTGGTTCTATAATAACCTGATTCCCTCAACAATGTGTGTCCTAAAGTGTTTGACATTATTTAGATTTCGTATTAAATCTTCTTCAAAGAAAACTATTATATCTTGTTAATTGAATTGAATCTTTGCATTTATGTACCATTCACTTACATTACTCATCGATTCTGGTCCTAATCCGTGAAATTTACCGTTATCAACAGTAAGAAGAGTTTCTGTTGGTTTAGAAGTATCATCAGTTTTATTTCAATTAATATTAACTAATCGTAAAGTTCTCATCAATTATATACTATTTATGAATATTAAGATTTTATCATTACTTTGACTCCAACAGTCTGTTACATACATACAAATAGATAGTAGTTAATTATTAAATTTTCGGCGCCGCAAAATTGTTAGAATAAATATTAGAAATTACTTCAAGTTGATAATAGTCCTATACCTTCTTAATAATAATCTTATTCTTCTACCTCAATTACATTTGATAATTATTTATAATTTATAGTTTATAATAAGTATCTATAATAAAAAAGATTTCTGATATTCCCTTATGCTAATATCGTAAATAACAATCGGTTTTTTATAATAGCTAATAGAATTGGACAAGATTTATTGGCACTAATTTTGTAAAGGTTTTCTAATGCTAAAATTTGGTATTATCAACGCTAATTCAAAAAAGTTAAATAAATAGTGGACTTTGTTCATTGTATGGCAAAAGGTTTAGCGCTAACTATCGGATTGAATTTTGTTGATCCTGCACATTATGCAGGATGGGATGGACAGCTAACTGCGTGTGAGTTTGATGCAGAAGATATGACAGATATTGCAAAATCTAAAGGATTTGAAGTACAAAAGTTACTTACAAAGACTGCGACTTGTGAAAATGTTGAGAATAGTATTTCTAAAGCTTCTAAAAAGCTTGAAAGTGGGGATATTTTTTTGTTAAGTTACTCTGGACATGGCGGAAAACTTCCCGATAAGAATTCTGATGAAGTCGACCAAACTGATGAGACTTGGTGTCTATTCGATCGTCAATTTGTAGATGATGAATTAAACAATTGTCTTGCACAATTTACAAAAGGAGTAAGAATACTAGTACTTTCTGATAGTTGTCATAGTGGAACAGTTACCAGAGCTATTGCAGCTAACAAAAACATTGATCAATTAAATTCAAATATCGATAGTCAAGGAAAAAAATATAGATTTGCTCCCAAGAATGTTATTGCAAGAACTTATAAGCATAATAAAACTCATTATGACAAAATCCTTGCTAATCGTAATTTAAAAGCATCAGAAGATAACGTAAAAGCTTCAGTTATTCTCATATCTGGATGTCAAGATAATCAATATTCCCAAGATGGTGAATTTAATGGACTATTTACCTCTAATTTATTGGATGTATGGAAGGAAGGAACATTTAAGGGAACCTGTAAAAGATTTCATAAATCTATTGTTGGACAAATGCCTCCAGATCAGACACCAAATTACTATCTTGTAGGAACATTAGACAAAAAATTTGAAAAACAAATTCCTTTTACAATATAATTATTTTTTATTTTACATAGATAAAATATATTTTTTATTTTACATAGATAAAATATAATAAAACTTTATTCTTTACAATATTTTATTTAACTATTATCTCGTAGACGTACATATTTTAAATTACTATTTTTATTTAGAAAGAATGATTTTATAATATTTCTTGTATACTTTTTTATTATTAAGGATAATGTTAGCAAGCAAGTTAAAGTTTCTCCATCCTTTTCCTTTTAACAAAAATCCATTTTTCTATCAGGTATGATCTTTTTCGACTCTTTATATGTTAGGTCCAATACGGCTGTGTAGAAACCATCACCATAACAACCAACTTCACCATTCTGTGAACATTGTATGCTATACATCTCAAAGTCAGTTCCCTGTTCTGCATTCTTATCAGCCTGGATGTAATATGTTCCCCAAATAACCTCTTTATGACTGATACAATAGTTTCATCTTTGTTACGCTGGTTATACAGAATCTTGTTGTATCCACGTTTCAATCCCTTTCTGTATCTGCCATGAGTCTTCCATACTGGTACACCTTCATATCTTGCAGGCATGATACTCAATCCATGTAGTTTCTCTATTACAAGGACATGATTATCTTCGCTGTCATATGCTTTATCTGCAACAACTACAGATAATGATTTTATTTTTGATATTCTTGTCACAATCGGCTTAAAGTCGATGTTATCATGTCGTGTTGGAGCTCGTCTTATCTTTATAGAACAGACAATTTGTTGTAATACGTCTGCACCAATTGACAATTTAGCATATTTCTTTCGTAGTTTTGCTCTGCTAGTATAGTACTCTGATGCATTTGTTATTTTGAATCCAGTTGAATCTATTCCAGCAAATATGTGTCTTGTATCTGTGAATAAGATAAAAGATGAAATTATCTTTCCAAGCATCACTACATTGATTCTATCTGTAAATTTCTGTAATGTTGTATAATGTGGTATCTTGGATAGTTGTAAAAATAATCTCAAATAGTATGCTTCAACAAGCCAGTCTGTAAACATCCTATAACTCTTACCTTCATATTGTCTTATTGTAACTAGGACTATGTGTTGCCATACTGTGTAAATGTGATTGCTCTTTCTATGCAAGTATAATGGAAGACGACAATGTTTGAGAATACGTAATAGTTGATCTGCTAATCTAACATATTTTGATTGTTGTTTGTTCAATATTTAATCGTAGAATGTTGCTAGCTATGATGGTTTCTACAGAGCCGTCCAATACATATTCTATTGATATTATAGACTGCATGATTTTAGTAGGTGCTTTTACAGATAATTCCCAATAATACCATCTTCATGCTGTTTATCTGGTTTAGATTTATTTACGATCTTAATTTTTTCAGATTCTATTTGTTGATGGTTTGTTAATTTTCTAATTTGTTGTAAAATTTGTTACTTATTGCTCTTGTTGATTTTTTGGTACAGTCAGTATTATAGACAAAAGCTTTTAATTTAATGTCAATTTTGCTACTATTAACATGGTTTATTAAATTATTAAAATTCCATTGAACAAGTTCATCGCCATCTTGAAAAACAAGAGACGAGTATTCAGTACCATGACCGGAAAAATAGAGAATATCGGGTCTATAGCTCTCCAGATCATCTAAAAAATGATCTTTGTTATTCCCAGACTATGAACAAATTGAAATTTATCTCTGATCATCAAGTGTTTGTTGTATTTCTGTACCCTCTTTAATGACATTTACATATATTTTATCATCAGGAGCAGCTGTCATAAATAAGACAGTTATTTTAGAACTCAAACTACATGATCCATTATACTATTACATATGAAAATATAAATTTAGCAATATCATGTTATCTTTTATTAATATTTAAATCTTTTGAGTCTAAAAATTCCGATTAATAATATATACCAAAACTTTTAAGAAACTGTATTAAAAAAAGATCTTATGGTTACAAAATATTTTGTTGAAGTCATAGCATCAAATAAACAACAATTAATTAACCTTCAAAAATTTGAATTAGATTTATTTCAACCTACAGCAAAATCCATCAATGTTAATGAATTTAAGATAGATGGACTAATCACATTAGACGACATAAATAAACTAGTAGAAAATGGTTACAAAGTACTTGTAAAAAAAGAATCGATGAAGAATACACCTGCAATTGAAGAGACTATATCATTTGCGGATTGGAGCAAAATGACTAAAAAAAGTCAGGAGGAGGCAACAAAAGGAAGAAGAGTAACTGAGGTAGAAAGAGAAAAAGAAGAAACACCTTCGTCTCTATTCACATTGTCATTCACAGGATATTTGACTTCACAGGGGATAGATTCTGCATTGCAATACATAGCCAAAACATATTCATCTCTAGTAGAATTAATCGTATTACCAAAAAAGACCCATGAAAAAAGAACTTGTAGAGCAATAAAAATAGGTATAAACAATTCTACTCCTAAAATTGGATTGCTTTTTTTGGCAGGAGTACATGCTCGAGAAATTTTAAACCCAGATTTGTTAGTAAAACTTGCATTAAATGTCTGTGAAGCCTATACCTCTAAAACAGGTATGAAGTTTGGAAATAAATCATATACAGCAGATGATGTGAAGCAAATTGTGGAGAATTTAGAACTTTTCATCTTTCCATTGGTAAATCCGGATGGTAGATCTTTTTGTACAGGCACCAAATGGAGATGTATGGTGGAGAAAGAATAAAAATCCAAACCATGGTCTTCCACAAAAAGGAGTAGATCTTAATAGGAATTATGATTTTCTCTGGGATAGTGGTATTGGTACGAGTTCAAATTCGGTCACAGAGATATACAAAGGGAAAGAAGCAGCTTCAGAACCAGAAACAAAGAATGTTCTTCATTTGATAAACAAATACCAAAATATTAGCTGTGTATTAGATATTCACTCTTATTCAGAACTTATTCTCTATCCATGGGGAGATGATGAAACTCAAACAGAGGATCCTGATATGAATTTCAATAATCCTAATTATGATGGCTCTCGTGGTCAGTCTGGGGATAGCATTTACAAAGAATATATACATGGAAAAGATTTAGAGTGGTATGATAGTACAGGGAAAAGGATTAGAAATGCAATTGCAGCAGTTAGAGGCACGGTTTATGAGTCGCAACCTAGCATAGGACTTTACCCCACATCAGGGACTTGTCATGATTATTTGTATTGTCTAAGATACAATGGTGCTAATCGAAACATAATGGGCTTTACCATAGAGACAGGAAAGAAATTTCAACCTCCTTATGAGGAAGCAACAAATACAATGTCTGAAGTATCAGCAGGTCTAGTAGAAGCCTGTAAAGTTTATATAGACTAAATCTTTCTTTTTTTCTTTCTTTAGTTCTATATTTTAGGAACCAAATAAGATATTGTATAATAGTTGAAGGGGAAATTTTAGAAGCGGTTCTAAATCGAAAAATTATAATAGAAATTTAGTTAGGAATCAAATCAAATCAAATTTTCACCTCATGTGATGCAAATTAAAATTAAGACCTGAAATGGGTCTATATTATTATTTATCAGGTTTTATGTCATGCATAAAGCTCATACTACCAGAGTCACGTTGTGCTATAAATCTTGCCTCAGCAGCTGTTTGGGGAGTGAATAACCTACTTAGGATCTCAAGAACTTTTAACATTACGTCAATTTCTTCTTTATCATTATTATTATGGGGATGGGGATGATGTTCAGGCCAATAGAATAGTTTAGAAACTTGAACCCATCTTCCAGGTTTAAACCACTTAACTCCTTGATATTCATATCTTTCTACTTCTCGTGGATGTCTTGCTTCATGTGCATTAAACCACTCTTCAATTCGATCATCTATCCATCCATGTAATCTCCAAAATAAAGGATTAACATGAGAAGAATAGAAATCCCCAAGAGAATCGTATTTTGGATCGTCCCATTTATCATCAAAATCAAACAGTTTTCTATCTGCGGGTTCTCCTGATTTTGGATCTCGTGGAATGCTTGACCATCGTACATGCATCTGGTTATGAATCTCAAATTCAAGTAAATTTCCCAATGCTCCTAATGTAAGACTAGCCAGGAACGTCTTATTCTTAAATATTCTTTCAAGTCTCATCATGACATTATTGAAATAATCCTGACTTTTCAAAAATTTTAAAAATTTCAAATCTTCAAGATCAGCTTCTTCATTATCAGAAGGAATCATATATGCTGGTGGAATCATATTACCAGATTCTAACACATTTAATTGATAGATCTTTTTTTCCTGATGTTTTGGATCATCCTGTTCATCATAAAAAAATTGTTGTGCATCTGATTGAGGTAGTGTTTTCCAGCTTTCGATGTAGGGAACTCCTTGAGAATCATATTCCTCCCGAATCATTTTGATCATTTTCCTGTGCATAAAGAGAAAATCTTCTCCTGCACCATTCGTTAGATTAAGTTGGTCATTCTCATCGAATGGTGGACGGTCAAGACCCCAACCTAGATTACGGATCGTTGTTGCATCCTCCTCATTTAGAGCATACCATACTCCACGTAAGCGAATAGTATGCCAAACTGCATGTTTTAGTCTATGAGATTTCGATGCAACCATAGATAAAGCAGTTGAAATTATTGCTATTTTGTCGATTTCTCTTGGTTCAGTAAAATCTCTTTTTACAGCAACAAAACTTGCAGTTGTATCAGCTTTATCAACTTTATCTCCTAAACCATGATCTTGATCTATTCTTACTCCTCCTGTCAATGATACATGTTGACCAACTCCATTTTCCCAGCTATGGGTTAGTGAGCAAGAAAACTTAAGCAAGATGTCGGCCATTTCTGTGTTTGAACGACCTTTACCAATAAACTCTAAAGACACTGATGGCAAACAATTACTTACTTTTCCTTTTATATCTATGAAAGCTTCTCAGGTGTCCCTGGTTCAGGTGGAAAAGACATAGTGCCCGTTATTGTTCCGTCATCCTGTAAAATTAAAAAAAGCTCTGCTTCTTCTAATTTAATCTTATTAAAGTCATTAACTGGTAGTGGATTATTCAAAAAACTACGATAGGTGTAATAACCTGAAAGTTCGTTTGAAAGATTATGTGTTTCCATTTTATTTTTATCTTTCAGAAGTTAATCTTAGAAACTTAAAAGATTTTTGGTAATATTAGTATAAAATATAAAGATTTGTCAATTGACAACAAAATAAAAGAAAATTTATCTAAGTAATAATATCAAATTGTGTTGATTCTCCACTATTATTACTTATATTTATTGGAACACTAAATGATTGGCCATTATCTGTACTAGATGAAAATAAGATGTCAGAGTTACCTTGAGTATTATCTGTCCATATAACATCCACATTACTTCCTATTACTGACATTTGAGGATTAAATGATTCTCCACTATTATTACTTATATTTATTGGAACACTAAATGATTGGCCATTATCTGTACTAGATGAAAATAAGATGTCAGAGTTACCTTGAGTATTATCTGTCCATACAATATAAATTGTTTTATTAAATAAGTTTTCAATAGTATTCTGTATGAAATCATTTTGAATTTCTATATTAAGATCATTATATTCATTTTTGTAATTTTCATACTGTATTTCATTATTGTCGTTGTTGCTGTAAGGTAACTGCTCTACATTTTGCTGTTTTGTGTATGAATCAAGATTTTTATTTTCAGAGAGATTATCAGTATCATCATATTGTAGCTGTCGTGGATATTGTAGCTGTCGTGTTGCTTGTTCATAATTATCTGAGTTGCCAAATACAATATTGTAAAGAATAGCTTCTAATTGCTCTCTCCCTATTTTGTCATTTACTATCAATTTACATAATTTAGTAATACTACCAAACTCAATTTCAATATCATTTTTTATTTGTTTTGCAAGTTTATAATTTAGTTTAGAAAGTTCAGAAAATATCAATTTTTCATAATCTTTGATCTTTTGCTTATCTGATTGTTTATTCTCATCTTTTAATTGTTTATTCACTTGAAATTCTTGCAGCTGTTGTAGTGTTGGTTGTTGTTGTAGTGTTGGTTGTTGTTGTTGTTGTGTTGGTTGTTGTTGTTGTTGTGTTGTTGTTGTTGTTGTTGTTGTGTTGGTTGTTGTTGTTGTTGTTGTGTTGGTTGTTGTTGTTGTTGTGTTGGTTGTTGTTGTTGTTGTTGGTGTTGTTGTTGTTGTTGTTGTTGTGTGTTGGTTGTTGTTGTTGTGTGTTGTTGTTGTTGTTGTTGTGTGTTGGTTGTTGTTGTTGTTGTGTTGGTTGTTGTTGTTGTGTGTTGTTGTTGTTGTTGTTGTGTTGGTTGTTGTTGTTGTTGTGTTGGTTGTTGTTGTTGTGGTGTTGTTGTTGTGTGTTGTTGTGTGTTGTTGTTGTTGTTTGTGTGTTGTTGTTGTGGTGTTGTTGTTGTTGTTGTTGTGTTGGTTGTTGTTGTTGTGTGTTGGTTGTTGTTGTTGTGTGTTGGTTGTTGAAGTTTTATTCCTATGGAAGATACTTCATCAGATCCAGAAAATGAAGGAGATGAAGGAGATGAAGGAAAGAAAAGGAGGAACTTTGATTGTTTTGTATTAGAGCTTTTTTTATTAGATGAATCTAAATAAGTTACAGAATTAGTTGATGATGAAGGTAAAGTATTTGTTGAAATAGAAATTGGGCTTGTTTTATTAAGAGCTTGTATAAGATTTTTGGTAGAATGTGAGTGATCTTTGATTGTATCAGTTTCGGCATACGCAGATAATGTAATCTCTTTTTTGATATTAGTATAAAAAAAGTCAAGAATATTCAAGGATTCAAACTTTATATTATTAGAGTGATAAATTGATGATAGTGAAGCATTATTATTTATCCCTGTTGTTAAGGAAATAATATATACTATCAGTATAGATAATACTAATGCTATTAGCGTAGTATATAAGAATGTATTTACAAACCTTTTTGGTAACGTCTGGGTAGGTTTGTCTTTTACCATCACTTTTAATATTTTTTCTCGACTATTAACGAAGTACTCTACATTATATTTTACGTTTATTATATTTATATCCATAACATTAATTTAATAAAAATATTTTAGTATATTTAATTAGATAACATAAGATCATATGAGAAATTAAGAAAATAAAAATAGAAAAATGTAATATACTAAAAGAAATAAATGAGATTAATCAAAGTAGATTTTACTACTATAAATTTTTTATATCTTTATAAATAGCCTAAATTCTTTAATTCTGTGTTATTATGCTGTAATAACAATCCAATGAATGAGTATACTATTGTTAAATCATTAAATCTTATTTTACTAGTAACTTGAGCTATCTAATTTTATAAAAACTTACGAATACTCTTATATAATAGTTTTAATGAAAAAACCTATGAAAAAATATGTCATTTTGACTTTTTTTTTATTTGCTTCAGTTTACCTAACTACTTTCAATACAAATCCTGTAAATGCGGCAAATACTGTTGAAAGTTTTTCAAAAAATCATACAAATACATTAAGTTTAGATAGTAATATGATAGCTCTTCCTCTTCCTACTGCGTGTGTTTTTGACGATGGAGACTTGCCAAAACAAAATCCAGACGATTGTGATCCAATCGAAAACAATGGGGATACCGACGGAAGTGATAACATACTATTTACATTAGATTCATCTCCTGAACTATTTGACTCATTTTTTTGCACTTTAAAGGATCAAAATGGTAATTTGTTAGTTTCAGGAGATTGCTTCCAAAGTAAAACCATTGCTGAAGAAGAATACCGAGACTTGGTTGATGGTGTATATACTTTTACGGTGACTGCAAGTAGAACTATTACTAATGGTAATAATGATAATTCAGATGATATAACAGAATCAGGTGTATCTCCTGAATTTAATTTTGTAGTTGGTACAGGATCAAGTATTTTGGCTTCACCAGGTGATGTTGTTAATTCACATATTTCTGAAAGCCAAATTTCTGAAAGCCAATTTAAGAAACTTCTAATAAATGAAAAACTTGGATTCTTAAATTTGGAAAATAAATTAAAGACTAATGAAGTGATCAATACAACATCATTAGCATGTTCAATGGGGAATCCATTTAAGGATAGCATATATTATGGAGAAGTAAATTGTGATAGATTACTAATTTTTGCCAGCCAATCGCATACTTCAAGCTCTATTAATTTCAATACATCTAAACCTAATTCTCCTTATTTAGAGGACTTGTATATTTACAAAGTAAATAATGCTCTATCTAATGGAATTAGTGGTTCTTTGATATCTTGTGGAATGTGGCTAGATGAGGGACCAAATATACATCAAGGATTTATTGAAATTGAACCAATTTCTTGCGACAAAATTTTCGTAGCTTATGAATTAACATCATAATTTTTTTTAAATTTAAAATATAATTATACCATTTTACTATAAACAATAAATATATTTTTTGCTAATGAAACAAGTTAATTTTTTAATTTATATTTATTTACAAAGTAAAAAATTTCTTTGTCTAGTGATAGGTTCTTTGATCTTTGTATCAAGTCTCAACCTTATTATCATTATAATATTTTAAGAATTTATTATTGTCACTTGACAAGCTTTATTTATTTATTCGTTATATCTATTATAATATTACATATGAATTATATATTTCGATATGTTGATGTATGTTGATGGGATATATGGCTCTCAAGTTAATTAGTAACAGCTATAGCTAGAAATATTCTATTTATTTTATGAATATTAGATTTGAAAGAAATAAAACATTTACTGTTATTGTAATGTATTCTCTTTATCTATACTTTCTAAGTTTACGTAATATTTCTAAAGTACTAATAATTTTCAAGGATGAAAAAAGAAGTTATATTTCTGTATGGAACTGGATTCAAGGTTTGGTTCAGGCAATAACGACAAAGGTATAAGAGTATCAGCTCTTATAATCGATGAAAATGTTATCCAGGTAGGCAGTCAGCATTTCTGATTATGGATTTATATATACCAAGTACATAGATCTGTGCTTGGAATCTACATTTCAGAAGAATATACTTGTTGCTGAAAGATCACTAGATCTCTTGTATCCAAATATGGAAAACATAGTGTATACTGATGGTATTACATGGTATCCAGAAGCATCGTATAAATGGATTGAAACATTGTTCACATTGTTCTATAGAGAAAAGTTTGATGGAAAGAGTCAACCAATATTTTAAGGACCGAATCGATAGTTTTGATGACTATTATCCCATGTGTGGAAAAGATGAATGCAATCTATTAAATGGATATAACTGGATACAATTCTTGTTTCTATGTATGATGATACAACAGCTAGCTAAGAAGAATTATTTTATTACGAATTGAATGAGAGAGGTGAATACATTCCTTAAATTAAGAGTCGAATACATTATTCAATTTTTAATTAAATAAATAATATAATAAGTTATTAAGAATTATATAAATAATTCTTAATATAGTAAACTTGTCCTACAGTTAGTTATTATATCATTTCCAGTTAGCGTGAGCTTTAATCGTTGTTCATCATTTTCATATGGATCAAATATTAAATATCCATAATATTCAGGATTATTTTCTGTTAACTGTTGGAATATTACGAATTCTATATTCTGATGTCCATCTAAAAGATTCTTCCTCTCTGTATCGCGCATAGTAAAGACTATAGAATAAGTCGCAGCTTCAGATTCAGCATTAGTACATGTTGTAAACGGGGAGTTAGATGCTTTAAAGACTTCTGGACTGACATGTGTGCTTACACCTCCAATATTCAAACTTGTTGCAATTTTAGGTGCTTGATAGACACATTCAGTATCTACTGAATCTATATCAAATGGTACTCTATTGGGGGATTTAGTTCCATCTTTGGGAGCTTGTTGACCTGTAACAAGTAATGGATCTAGTTTATACAAATCAGATTGAGATCTTTTGCTATTTATATCTACTATAGTTGGATATAATTCCGCTACCAGTCCGCCACTTAGAAAGTTAACATAAATCTCTAACACAAAATTATTTGTGTTAAATTTTCTTAGTTGCTGTGAAAAATCTTGGAATGATATTACTCCTTTTGCTGAATACTTCATACCACTCAATCCATTTGAAACAGTTTTGTCTTCTCCTAAGGTTTGAACGTCACATGACCTCCAGATCGGATTTAATCTCTTAAAACCACCGTTTGCATCATTTTGTTTTATGCTAGCAACTCCAGTACCAGGTGCAGTATCTTCAGAACCTGCATCTAAAGCATCGTCTACATTAAAATCTGAGCCGCCGCCGTTTGAGCCTGCACCAACTGTAAATACGAATTCAGGAGATACGCCTGATTCTGTTATATCATCACTAGTATCACCATCATTATCATTAACGGTTCTACTTGCTGTAACTGTAAAAGTATATACACCATCAACCAAGTCTCGGTATTCTTCTTCAGCAATGGTTTTACTTTGGAAGCAATCTCCTGAAGATACCAAATTACCATTTTGATCCTTTAAAGTGCAAAAAAATGTGTCAAACAGTTCAGGAGAGGAGTCCAGTGTGAATAATATGTTATCTTTTCCGTCTGTATCCCCATTGTTTCCGATTGGATCACAATCATCTGGATCTTGTTTTGGTAAGTCTTCGTCATCAAAAACACACGCGGTAGGAAGGGAAAGTTGTATGTTGTTATTAGTGGTTTGTGCATATATGTCAAATGAAGACGAAACTGCTAACAGTAAAGATGAGATAATAAATGATGACAAAATAAAAACAGTAAGCACTTTTACATTAGGCTTCATAGAATAACAAATATTTTTTTTTTATTTAAAGTTACAGATACTTTCAACAATATTATTTAACAGTTTGTTTTTTATAAACATTTAAAAATAAAAATACAGATTTTTTATTTCTGTTGATAAAAATTTACGAAGTCAATAGTATTTCATTATTCACTTCACGATTATTATAGAAGACCAAATTTAATACCAGATTTAATAATAAAGTTAGCTGAAATCACTTGTAGAATAGAATTGAAATAAAATGAAGAATTTCTATAGTTGAAGTTATTTTTGTAATAGAAGATCTACCATTCTATCTTTAAATTAAAGGAAAATTTTATTATATGTAATTCTATATCAAACACTATGACTGTTCTACCATTATTTGTTATATCTATAATCTTGTTGTTATTCATCTTTTTTACAATTGATTTTCTTATGATATCAAGTCAAGGAGAAAATAAAATGCAAGCTTTAGCTAATGCCTATAATAATAAAGGAAAAGCATTTCTAAAAAATGGAGAGTACGATGAAGCATTAGCAGCATTTAACATATCACTTAATACAATGCCAACTAGTGAAGCATTTTTTGGAACTGGAAATACATTCTTAAAATTAGGAAAATTTCAAGAAGCTCTTAAAGCATATAACGATGCTATAGAGAAAAATAAAACAAATACTAATCTATATTTTTCCAAAGGTAATTTGTTATTTAAAGTAGGTTCATTTCAAGAAGCTCTTAAAGCATATAATGAAGCTCTTAAATATGATTCTACTAACAGTACAATATATTTCAAAAAAGGAAACACACAACTTAAGCTAAATCACCTTGATGAATCTTTGAAAGAATATAATAAAGCGATAGTAGTAGATAATAATAATTCTACTTATTATTACTCAAAAGCTGGAATTTTATTCAAACAAGGGAAATATGCAGAGGCACTGAAAATATATAGAAAATCAATTGACTTGAACAGAAATAATATTAATTCATATTTTGGATTAGGTAACACTTTATTTAAGCAAGGCAAATACACTGATGCATTAAAAGAATATAATACTGCTTTATCATTAAAAAAGCCTACCAAGAATGATATATCAATACTGGTTAATCATGGAAAAGAGCTAAATAATACTAATATGTCCTTAGCCTATCTTAATAAAGCTATTCAATTAGATGTAAATGATAGTGATTCTTATCTTGAATTGGGTAACTTATTTTCTAAACAAGGCAAATACTATGCTGCATTAAATGTATATAATTCTGCTTTTTCATTAAAAAAGCCTACCAAGAATGATATATATATACTGGTTAATCATGGAAAAGAGCTTAATAAAAGAAATGAACTTGGTTTATCATTAAAATATTTCGAAAAAGCTGCATCTTTTTATAAAAATAACACAGATGCTTACTATGGATTAGGTAACACTTTATTTAAATTAGGCAACTACACTGATGCATTAAAAGCATTTGATGAATCCATTAGAATAGATCCAAATAATGTTCTTGCTTACTATGGAAAAGGGCATATATTATTTGAACAAAAAAAATACCAGGAAGCAATACTAATGTATGATAGAGCCTTAACTAATGATCCCAATAACTTAGGTAAAGAGATTTTCTTTATTCAAGGAAAAAAGTTAATCAAATTAAATAATACTAATATGTCTTTAAGTTATCTCAATAAAGCAACAAAGTATAATCCTAGTAGTAAAGCTTACTATGAATTAGGGAATATTTACTTTAAACAAGGTAAATATGATGAGGCATTGAAAGCATACAAAAACGCTATAGCAAAAGAAAAAAAAGGTTCGTTCTATTTTTCAGTAGGGAATATTTACTTTAAACAAGGCAAATACGAAGAGGCATTGCCATGGTTAGAAGATGCTCTGAATTATAATCCCTCTAGTGATGAACAGCAAAAAATAAACAATGAGTTAAATAAAACGAAACAAATACTAAATATAACGAATATGGAAAATGTATATAATGAAATAGATACAATTTCATAGTTGATAATATAGTTTTATAGAATTATATTTTGTTACTTTTTGAAGTATAATATTTGAAAATCTATTTTAGGTAATTAATTTATCAATTATTTTTTATAATTATGTTATAATATTGTTATACATTTATGTAATATATCTAAAGTGGTTGCTATTTTTATTAACATAATATGTATATATAAATATTAAGAATCTCTTGCAATTAACGGCTCTGTTAACTTTGATTATTATCTCCTCCTTTGTTAGCATAGAATTTTATTTTTAGTTACTATCTTATTATTATGCAATGATGTACATAGTTATATAGAGTTATACACATGTTCTAGATTGCACTCTTCTTTAAATAAGGGTAATAATCATTAAAAGAATCACTTTTATCTTGGAAATACTGCATTACCCTTTTCATCAAACTCTTTTTTAAAGGAGAAAATGTATTCTATGTTTTAATCCTAATACATTACATGCTTATGTATATTATATTCCACCATCAGAATAAACTGTGTGTAAACCATATTTTTCGAGTAAGGATTTTAAAAATGATGATAAAATTAGCATGTTTCGTGCTTGTGAAATATGTATCCCAATGACAGATTTATGAACTGGTTTAATACAGATCCATAACCAGAAGCGTATGTTACCAATCTAAATTAGAGTCTCATAAATAATGAAAGCAGAAACTCGTTTACGTTTGTCTATATTATATGAATCAAAACGTTGTATACAATTCCATACAGAAGCATAACTTCTTTTCTTATCTCTAAATTACTAACGCCTTGGAAGTATTCCGTAAACTTAACAAGAAATTAAAGATAAAAAGTACATTACTATAAAGGTGGATGTCTTATTTCTATCAAATATAATACCTATTGATTAGAAGTAGGATGTCCATAGCTATAGATTTATTGTTAACATAAGAATCCAATTAACAATTAACAAACAACAGTTATTGAATTCATGAATAAAATAAAATTTTTGCCTATCTAATTGCTTTAAAATTGAATATAATTTTTTATGGATCTCATATAACAAACAATGTAAATGGTCTATTACCTAGGTATCTTAACTCTAAATATCTCTGTATTTACTCATTTTTTCGGCGCCGAAAAATTTTCATAACCGCATAGATTAAAAATAGAATATATAAGTTAAATATATTATCTTGAGAGTTTATGATATTTATAGACACTGAAAAGCCATTAAGTCTTTATCCGTATGATTAGTTGGTAATTTTGTATAAGAGCTAAAAAAGATCTTAAATTATACAGGTCTCATGTTCATAGTCCAGAGCTCAATTTTGATTCTTATTATTTTCTCTTGTTGTATTTCTTTACTACTATTATAGTCTCAAGATAGATATCCATATCTATATATTATATCTCTCCTTTTCTCTCCATTTTCTCTCTCTATCTAAGTAATCAGAAGAGAGTAAAAACACTAAGTTACAATAATGTGTTCTCATTTAAGTTATAAACAACAGAGGATATATGACTATATCATAGAAGTTTGTTAAACTAAACAGTAAAAGAACAGCTCTCAAAAGATGCAATATTCAGTGTAATTAAATACATTTCTTGGAATGTACAATAACTATAAAAAGGATCAAAGAATATATAATAACAAGATAGATAAATGGTAACATTAATCCAAATAACTAATTTGGAAAGTTCGTTTACTTGCAATAAATTTTTAAATTACAAAATAGAGGAGTAGGGGGGTTGTACTATATTTGAACAATGGAACTATACCTTTCGATAATCGCAAGGCAATAATTATAGGTATTAATGAATATGAAGCTGGAAACGAAGAAATCCCCACATTAAGTGGAGCAGAAAATGATGCTAGAGAGATAAGGGATAGATTTCTTAATTACGGTAAATTCGAAGTTTCAGATAACCATTACCTTATAGGACGACAAGCAACTAGAAAAAAAATTCTAAGAGCTGTTGGAGAGGTTTTTCAAAAAGATATTAAATGTGATCTGGTTACACTTTATTTTTCTGGACATGGTATTTTGGATGCAAATGATGAAGGATATCTTGCCCCTTATGATATGGATCCAGAATATCCTTTTGTTTCTGGAATAAATATGGACGACTTGAAAAAAGTCATTTTAAATTCTATTAATAAAACAGGAGTAATTTTTATTCTTGATTGTTGTTATGCAGGAATCGCAACAAAAGATACAAAATCTATGGCTCCTCCTGAACAAAAAACAAGAAATCTATATGCAGGCCATCTTCAAAATATAATTAAATCTTCAGACGCTGAAGTTGGTTCAGATGCAGATCTCTCTGGAAAAGGTAAGATCATTTTAGCATCAAGTGAAGCAGATGCAGTTTCAAGAGAAAAAAATAATTGTAAACATAATGAAAATGATTCTCCACATAGCCATGGAGCGTTTTCTTATCACTTAATAGAAGGATTAGATGGAAAAGCAGCTGATTCTGATAATGGTCTTATTACCATAGATAATTTAAGAAAATATATCGAAGAACAAATGAAAAATGAAAATAGACAAAAAATCGTCTACCATATATCTCAGGCATCTAATATTGAAAATATAAAAATTGCAGTAGCACAAGATAAATTTGAGGAAAAAATAGAAAGATTAATCGCAGAAACAGATAGTATACTTTCAAGTAAAAAAAGTCCTACAAATTTTTCAAATGTCTTTGATTTGCAAGATGCAGCAAATAAAGTTAATGAATTAATTAACTTAAATAGAGAAAATAAAGAGATCTCTAGACTTCAAGGCATAATAGACAATGAATTGAATTTGTATAAGAATCCTACAATTAGGTGGATCAATAACAATATCAGATTTGCTCAACGAAAGGTTAATGAAATACGAAACCAGTTATATGAAGAAGAATTACCTGATTTAGTTAATGGTTTATGCTTTAGCGAATTATTCAAGGTTCAAAGTTCTTATATGAATGCTCTGGTATATGTATTTGCAGAGGTCGAAAAGAACACAAAATTTGAATCAGTGGATGACCAGAACTTGAAATCATTTGTTTCAAAACTTCGTGTAGCATTCGATATCGGAAATGAACCAAAACACTGATAATCAAATGGAACGATTCTTTATCGATGACATTGCGGATGAAGATGGAATTTTACGTCTAGATATTCGTAATATAGAAAGTAAATCGATGGATTATAAAGCATGGAACAAGCTTGCAGATCATCTACTAGATAGAGGGAATTATTATAATTCTTTGTACGAAAAGTCAAAGTCAGATTATGCCAAGACCAAATTAAAATCTATATACGAGAAGTCAATAGCTTTTTCTGATAAATCTTTAGAATTAAATTCCGAAAATATGAATTCATGGTATAACAAAGGCGTTGCTCTCAGTAATCTGGAAAGATATTATGATGCTATAAAATGTTATGATAAAGTAATAGAGATAAATCCATTTTTTCTTCATGTATGGAATAGTAAAGGGAATGCTCTTATTCATTTACGTAAATTTCAGGAAGCTATAAAATGTTATGAACGAGTCCTAGAGATTGACCACAATAATATTATTGCTTCTTACAACAAAGGACTTGCACTACGAAGGTTAGGAAAATATCAAGAATCTATAATGTACTATGATAAAGTTATAAAAAACGATCCCAATAATATTGATGTACTTATTGCAAAAGGTTATGCATTTGAGAGACTTGGAAAACTCGATGAATCTATAAAATGTTATGATAAAGTGATAGAAATTGACCCTAAAAATACTGAAGCATTAAACGCAAAGGGTTTGGTTCTTGAGAGACGTGGGAAATACAAAGAAGCTGAACAGTATTACAACAGAGTTACTGAAGAATACTCTAATAAAATAAATAGTATGAATGAAAAAGCGATATACTTCCAAAATTTAGACAAATACGACGAAGCTATAATATGTTATGATAGAATAATATCAATTGATGCAAATAATTCTAACGCTTGGTTAAACAAGGGACGTGTACTATACAACCTAGACAAATACTACGAAGCTATAATATGTTATGATAGAATAATATCAATTGATGCAGATAATATTGATGCCCTTAATGCAAAAGGTCTGGCACTTGAAAAGCTTGGAGAGTATGATAAGGCCATCCAATTTTTTGATATGGTAATAGCACAAAACCAAAGCTATGTTGTAGATACATTAATTAAAAAAGGTCATATATTAATGGTAAAAGAAAATTACTCTGAATCAGAGAAGTGTTATAATGAGGCACTTAGACGTGATAGCAACAATATAAGCGCTCTTAGTGAATTACAGCTATTATATTCTAATTATACTTTTCAGTATGAAAAAGCGATAGAAGTAAATGAACTTTTGTTAAAAAATTTATCAAATCAAGAAGCAAAAAGAGATAACAAGCTTTTACTTTCACAAAATTTGATTAATAGTGGCAAGTATTCAAAAGGAAGGAAAGTTGCAAAGGAAGTTATTAAAGATTTGCCGGATCAGGCAATATTAAAGAGAGGTATAGCTCGAATCCTTGGTTTTGTTCTCTTATTTATTAGATGGAAAAAAGTTTGATGGTATTGAAGAACTAGAGAAATTTCTTGTGTATTATAGCGGTATTGATATTGATCATTTCAAAATTGGAGAGAGTCAATGGAACTTTAAAGGCTTAAATAATGCTATAAGTAAAAACAAAAAAATAGATCATTCTACAAAGACAATTCTTCATAACTTAATAGATTTATTAAAAGGAACTAATCTACATAATATTAAAGATAGTCAAAAAACTTTATCGAAAATAGCTGAAAAATCTAGTAAAGAAGCAGAAAAAATGAAAATCCGTAAAAAAATAATACAAACAGCAATTGTCTCTGTTGTTGTTTTTGCCGCATTTGGTATACTTGCTTTTCACATGACTGAAGCTATACCTTGTTCTGTATCTCAATCTCAAACAATGAATTTAGGCAATACTACTCTAGGTATTGATTTTAATCCAAATACTAATAAAGCCTACATTACGAATGATAAAGATAGAACTATTTCGGTTGTAGATTGTAATATACAAAGATACAATAAATATTTTAATACTGATACTGGACTCGAAATAGAGCACAAGATAAAGTTAAAAAATCCTCCATTTGATATAGCTGTTAATCCTACAACAAACAAAGTATATGTATTACATCAATCACCTCCTTCTATTTCAGTTATTGACGGAAATAATCGGTTAATATTGAAAGAAAGCTTGCCTTTAGGTAAAGAACCCATAGATATAGCTGTTAACCCAACTACCAATAAAGTATATGTTGTTAGTCATGGGGATCATAGTATATCTGTGATTGATGGAAATAGAGATCAATTGATAAAAAATATCAATGTAGCTGACAATCCAATTAGTATCGATGTTAATCCGAAAACAAATAAAGTATATGTAACCAATGAAGGTTCTAATAATCTTTCAATTATAGATGATACAAAAGAGGAATACAAAATAAAAACAATTACTCTTGACTATAAATCAAAAGACATAGAAATTAATCCAACTACTAATAAAGTATATGTAACTCATCCTGATAATAATACTATATCAATTATTGATGGAACAACAGACAAACAGATAAAAACAATAGGTGTAGGTAAAACCCCTATAAGAATGGATATTGATTACAAGACTAATGAAGTTTTTGTAGTAAATTATGCTTCTAATTCTGTTTCGGTAATTGATGGTATCAAAGATACATTAATAAAAACTCTCAAGATTGCGGATGATAAACCTTATGATATAGAATTTAATCCCCTAATAAATTCTGCATATGTAACTAACGTTGGTGGTTTTAGAGGAACGGTTAATGTAATAAAATATGATGATATTGATTACTTAAACTATATTCAAATTGGTGACAAACCAATTGATATAGATGTTAATCCAACTACTAATAAAGTATACGTGGCCAATTTTGGTTCTAATACTCTCTCTGTTATTAATTCTACAAACGGGGTGAAAGAAATAAAAGGAATGGATAAACCCTTAGGTATAGCTATTAATTCCAAAACAAATAAAATATATGTAACTCACCTAGAGCCTGCCTCTGTCTCAGTTATTGACGGAATTAATGATGTAAAATTGAAAAAAAGTATTCCTGTAGGTAAACATCCAATAGATATAGCTGTTAATCCAACTACTAATAAAGTATATGTGGTTAATAATGGTAATGATAGTGTATCCGTAATTGATGGTCAAAGTTATGAATTGATAAAAAACATAGGTGTAGGTGATAAACCAGTAAGAATAGATGTCAATCCAAAAACAAATAAAGTATATGTAACCAATTTTGGTTCTAATTCTGTATCAGTAATCAATAGTAAATCAGATACAGTAATAAATGAATCTATACCCGTAGGTGCCAAGCCATTTAGTATATCTGTTAATCCAAATTCCAATAAAGTGTATATAGGTTACAGTAATGATCATGAATTATCAATTATTGATGGCACTAATGAAAAATTATTATTCGAGAACGGTGAAGAAGTCAAGATAGGAATGAATTATCGATGTCCAAGCGATATCGCTATTAATATGAAAAAAAATGAATCCTATGTTAGCTTTGATTGTAAAGATGGTATTTTTTTGATCTCTGATATAGATAATAGTACATCAACTAAAACTAGTACATTAGGAAAAAATAATACCAACATAGCCTTTAATCCTGAAACAAACAAGATTTATGTTATAGATTCCCAGTCTAATATAGTCTATATCAAAGATGTAAGTAAATTATAATAAGAAACTTGATATTTTTATTCATTCATTTTTATAAATATATTAAACATGGCTCTGTTAACAGTTATGTAAACACGTCCATAGCTGCTTCTTGTAAAATATTTATGATTGCTCTACCATGTTTTTTGTTATAATTTCTAGTCCATTCTGTTACACTTTTACCTATATCACATTCATCTTCAAATGTAGAATTGTTTATCATCTGTCTTTGCATCCACATCCACCTAACTTCTATTAGGTTTAGTTCAGGAGATCTAGTTGGTAGAAATACCAGATTTATTCTTGGATAGTGTTTTTGTATTGTTTCCAGTACTTTTTTGGATCTGTGTATAGATATGTTATCGAGTACTAGGAATATTTGTTTAATAGAGGAATTGTATTTTCTATCTATCCTTTTGATAAAATCTAGAAACTGTTTTCCCGTTTTGTTTCTGTACGAGTGTGTATACATTTGGTCATTTGTGTGATCATATACTCCAAATACATTTAAGAAACCTTTTATTTTCTGCGCTCTTTCAACCTTGGATTGTACCTGAGACCATGATATTCCTCCATATGTTTTCGCTGCAATTGGTCCTTTTTCGTCTTGGTGGTATAACAAGATTGATTCAGCTGATGGTGTATCATATCTTAGTTTTTCAATGTACTTTTTTTATATTGTATTCTGGATCCTGGCTATGACCCAATACCGTTTTTGACTGTCTCCATCTGATTCCATATTTTAACAAAATATTTCTTATCTCTGTATGACTTATCTCTTCTATTAGTTTCATATCTTTCATTATAAATCCAGCCAACACACGCAATGACCATGTAGAAAATGACATTCCATAATATTTTCTTGGATTTCTGGTTGCTATTTCTACAATTTGTTTTTCTATCGCATCTGTAAATTTAATTGATTTATGTGTATGTATTTTAGATATTATGCCTTCTACTTCTTTTTCATTGAATCTATGAATCCATTTTCTGATGTTGTTATCATGATGGTTTGTAATCTTTCGTATTTCTGGTACAATGTAACCATCTTCTTTTAATAGAATGATTTTAGCTCGATAACCAGATTCTGCTGGATCATCTGCATCTACCAACAAATGAAGAGTATTTCTTTCCTCCTTTTCTGTAATACTTCGGAGGTATGTATCCCTCACCACAAGTACGGATTAATGGCATAGTAAGCTAAAGTCTGTTGTTATAAAATTAATTTGTTGAAATAATCATAATTATTTTACAATAGTAATAAGGTAATGTATTACATAACTGTTAACTTTATGAAAGTTATAACTTTAGATCGTCTATTTTTAATCTATTAGTTTTTTTGAAAGATATAAAGAATATCTACATTTATTGTTATGTTCTATTTGTACTTGGTCTAAGTTATGTAATACATCTAAAGTTTTAGTTATCTTTAGATAAGAAAGAAGCTAGTGTTTGTATGGGATTAATAGTAAAATAATCGGGTATAGAAATTATACATGTTTAACATGATTTTTGTCCAAAAAATCTTCAGAAAGTTTATCAATAAGTAATTCCATATAAAGTTAGAGAAAAAAATGCTGAAAATAATAGTTATTATGGTCTTGGCGTTAGCAATTTCGATGTTATCATTATCTACTTTTGAATCATCTCTAACTGGCATGTCAGTTTTATCTTCACCGTTTACTCTAGGTGTTGGTCAGACCTCGATTTTAGAGAATATACAATATTGTCCTTATTGTTAATTTTTCCATAATTTCATAATCTTTATTTACGAGTAATTCTATAACAAATTAGAGAAAAAAATGCTGAAAATAATAGTTATTATGGTCTTGGCGTTAGCAATTTCGATGTTATCATTATCTACTTTTGAATCATCTCTAACTGGCATGTCAGTTTTATCTTCACCGTTTACTCTAGGTGTTGGTCAGACCTCGATTTTAGAGAATATACAATATTGTCCTTATTGTTATTGATGTCAGACCTCGATTTTAGAGAATATCTCAATATTCGTTGATTAATTAAAATTTTATTTTTTTTAATATTATATTTATTTCATTATCTGTCTTAGCCTTGTTATTATTGATATTAATAATAATTTATTATTCAGTAATGAAACTGTAACTATACAGTTTCATTACGAATTTGATGCATATATTACTGAAATCGAAATAATTTTTTATCGAATAATAAATGTCATAAAATAAAATTAGATTCATATTATTAGAATAAATGAAAAATCTGTAACTGATATTTGTATAAATACATAATACCAAAATGAGACGTTATACAATTAAGAACACGTACAAGTTTATGAAATTGATTTGGAGGGTACCTAGTATAAGCTTTAGGTTAAAGGGATTAGATAAAATACCAATCCACATCATAACTATTTAGAGAACACTAGTAAGACGCAGATTGAACATTCTCAAATGTAAAATTAGATGGATATGAAAGACCAACCAAGATATAGAGATGGTGTTATAGAACTGTTACTCAAGAATTAATTTAAATAACTTTATCATTCTAGCAAGTGATGACTATTATTATAATAAAATATTTTTTAGGATAGATGAGTCCGTGTTAAATTAAAAATGGTCTATAAATTCTATCTAAAATTTTTCGGCGCCGAAATAATTTAGATAGCCAAGTTTAAATAAAAATTTTGTCTGATGGTTTATTATTATCTTATTATATATTAGATTTAATTCAGACATAACCGAGATAAAGAATATTTACTAATGATGTTTTAGTATGTATTTACTAACCCTTATAAAATTAGCTTTCATTATAATCTATAACTTCAATATTATAGACGACAAAAATAGAATTATTATCAATTATTATCAATGTGTTAATGAATCATACAACAGAGCAAATATTGATAAAATAACAATATTACAATAACCTAATGTAAAATTCAAATATTTTACAATAGAAGTACCTAACGTTTAATTGATTATTTTGAAACGGTTTAGTCAATCTACTCGAATAATAATAAGTTCAACACATTGGAATGAGTAATATAAAATAATTTCTTCATAATACTATTGATATCTTGTATATTGGATGAAAATATTCATCCAAAAATATTATTAATTATGAGTTAAGATTAACAAAAAATAATATAGAAACTTTGAAAATAAATAATCACCAGTATTTATTATTTTACCAATACGTAGAAAATATTTTTATATATAAATCTACATAAAATATGTCTGGTAATGGAAGCTAATAGTGAAGAACCTAAAAATAATCAAACTAACCATCCTTATTATACTCTATATACAAAAGAATTTTTAAAAAATATCGCCAAAAGTTTTAGGGATTCATATATATCAATGGATGCGAAAAGCTTGTGCCAATAACCCCTTCTAATACTGATATTAAGAGAAATTTTTTTAGTATAAGCAACAAAAAAGGATTATTTATTACTGCTTTAATTACAGCTATCATTTTAGAAAATTCTATTATATTATACGTTTCTCCAATAGAAAATAAAATTGTTTATACCAATTGGATATTATTAATTAATTCTGCACTAGCGAGCAACATTATCTATAATATTAGTGATAAATATACTTTCAAAACAAAAAAGATTAAATCTTAATTCAGTAAGCTATATTACACTTTCTATAGGCTTGATCTTGTGGTTCTGTGCCAATAGTGAGTGGGTACGATATGAAATCAACGAAGTAATACCAGATATTCCATCTATAGCTGACTTTTTATGGATATCAGCATATCCATTTCTAGGATATTCACTTTATTCTACATTTAAGAAATTTTATAGAAAATATCAAAGTAAAAAAGTATTTTTAATGAGTCTATGTTGTGGGATATTATTTGTTATTTATATTTTTTATATTACAAATAAATTGTCTGAGATCTCTACCTCAAATGATATCGCTTTGTTATCTGTAATGATTGTATATCCTATCTTAAATACTATATTAATAGTTCCAGCAATAGTGATGTTTATTGATTTTAAAAAAGAACCAGAATCTTCAATGCCACGTATATGTGAATCATTATCATTGTTAAATCTTGTTGTAGCTGATAGCTGGTTTGTAATTATCTTTTTATCAGAAATGGTGGAAGCAATATGGTATTCCAATCTATTAATAGTAGATCATTATCTAATTATCTCGGCTGGACTGTTATGGAGTCTCATATTTCTCCATCCTATTAATTCCAAATTTAGTATTGAATGGAAAAATAAATTTAAATTTAAGAATAGGATTTCGAGAAGAATTGTGTTAGTAGTATCAATACCAGTCTTAATATCTAGTATTTTATTTGTTAATTTATTATACTCAAATATTCCTTCTTATTCAGGGACGGATAGTAATGAAATTAAGATAGGAGCACTCTTGGGATTGAGTGGAATCTCATCAGAAAGGGGAAAAACACAGAAAGCGGCTATGGAAGAAGCAGTAAAGGATATCAATGAAGATTTCCAAAAAAATGTAACCAAGGACAAAGTCGTATTATATATCGAAGACACTGAGAAAACCGGAATTAGCACTTGCAAAGCTGAAAGTCTTAGCAGAAAAAGGTATAAGAATTATTATTGGACCACAAACTAGTAGCGAACTTAAAAAAATAGAGGAATATGCTGACAAACATGAAATTCTAATCATAAGTCAATCAAGTACTGCTCCATCTTTGTCCAAAAAGAAACAATATTTTTAGACTTGTACAAAATGATACTAATCAAGGGAATGAGATAGCTACAAAAATGTGGGGAATGATGGTATTAAGTTAATAAGATACCTATGTTGAGAAGCGATGCATATGGAAATTAGAATTTTATAATGCTACGGAAAAAAATTTTACAAAACATGGTGGAACGTTTATTGATGCAATAAAATATGATCCGCATGTACAGGAAAATTTGCAGGAACGTCTCATCGGATTAATTTTATTATGTGGAATAAGGAACTTAAATCATTGAGCTCGGCTATAACTAATATAACAGGAAATGTTTCGCCAGAAACTATCGGAGTATATATAATTGCTTATGGTGAGATATACCTATACTCAATTCAAGCGCAATCTCAGTGATATTCTGAAAAGTGTCAACTGGTATGGTAGTGATGTACAGCAAAAAATGAACATCTGTTAAAACATAATAAAGCTGAAGAATTTGCTAATACAACTAATTTTATTAATCCGTTAATGGCTCTGAATGAGGATAATATAAAGTTTAAATCATTAGAATATGATACTAACCTAAAAGAACTAAATGTATATGATGCTAATGCATATGATGCATTATGGATAGCTGCACTAACTGCGAATAATTCTGGAAATATGACAATTGAAGACATGAAAAATAAATTTAACAATATAACCCATTCTTACCAAGGAGTAAGTGGTTCTATAGAATTAGATCCTAATGGAGATAGGTATTCAAATTATGATTTTTGGATGGTCAAAGGAAAAATGAAATAGATAAAAACTATGAGTGAAAGAGTGGAAAGAGATGGCTCTTCCCATACTAAAAATTTTTAGGTTATATCATTATTGTATGTTGGGGTGAGGTTCAAACTTAATATATCTCATATGAGTGAGTCTCTGACTGCACCTTAGCTAAAGTGGCTATCATCATACCCTTGGATGGTGCACTGGATGTTTGTCATCTGTTAGTCAACAGATAGGAAAGAAGGTAAATGGAAAATTAAATCATCTCGAAAATAAATGTAAAGAATAATATAAATATAGTATTAACAATAGAAGAAAGATTTTGATGCAGTTTCTCTAAACAATTCTCAAGAAATATTAGAACTTATTGAAGAGGATAGGTATGTGCATTGTTGAAATGGATATTAATACATGTTTATTATTTAGATTAAGAAATGATCACACAAAGAAAATTTTAAAAATTTGAATTATATAGAAAATATACATTTTTTGGATTATTAACTCAATAAATTATGTTAATTTTTAAGGAACAAAAATTAAACGTGATAAAAGTTTTGGAAAATACATTTGACTACGGTATTCAATGTTAAACTAGGAGGGCCAACTCTGGCATATGGCACTCTTGATGTATTACATAAACTTATAACGATGAAGAAAAATATAAATGTAGATAATACATAACTACAATATTGGATATTTTCTATTTCTTTCAAATCGTAACATAAAAACTAAAATAGTAGGTCAACAGCAATCTTCTTAAATGACAGGTTCGTTTCGGTTGTGAATTCGTCAATTTATTGACAATAATATTATGTTTGTAGTTAACTCATACATTATACCTATCAATAAAAAAAATTATTGTTAATATTTATTTCAAAATATAAAGAATAAAATCATTGAAACTAAAACATGTTTTTTACTAAGTAATGCTATTCTATATTTTTAATAACAAATTACTATCTTTTGTTTTATATTTAGATGAAAAACTCATCATTTGGTAGATTAAAATTTGACTGATAATACTTTTAATCTATCTTAAAATTGAAGTTGCACAAAAAAATAGAGGTATATGTATTTATGGGTAATAAAGCATATGCTAGCTCTATGGTGAAGGCTGAATGTAAAGTATTCAGCATAATTATATCCAGCCACATACCTTTCACAAGTGATTAATTGGTGAGTATCATGATAATAGGCACATACAGAGAATTCTGAGCCTACAGGCATTGCTGAATCATAAAAAGTCATGAATATTGAAGAAGGTGGAAATCCCACATTGCCATGTATTATAGGCACCTGTATATGAGTTAACTGCTTCTATATCTACTCCAGTTTGGCCCATAAACATAGGAATCCAGGTCTTATTTCAATTGTATATGCAAATGCCTCCAATGAACAAAGAATTTTGAATATTGCAATAAGCTAAATATGGACAAGATTCATTGATTTTCTCGATAAAACTTTCAAACTATTCATATATAATATATAAATATTATATTAATAAAGTTTCTTATCAACTAGGAACAAATTGATGATTAAAGTTTTATATTGTAAAAATATCATATTAAATGATTTATTAAATACATGATATTGAGCAAATCTATATATTTAGAAAATATGTAACTCAAAAATACAAGTTATTCTAAAACTATACATATTACTAGTCTTGAAATTGCAAGTCCTCTCTTCAACTACGTATTGTAGAAAGTACTATGTTACTAACTCTAATGGCTTGTAGATACTTATCTAATTGTTTATGAGAAAATAAGTGATAAATATCTTTTGTTATCTGATTAAGCATATACGGTGCATTTATTGGAATTGGATTTACTAAAGATAACATCTATAAAAGGTCTAGGTTTTAATAAATGAAGTAACGTAAGTTTTAGTATAACGGAATGTAATTTTTGCCAGTGAAAAATGCTAGGAATGGTATTTGTTATTGTATAGTATGTTACCTTTGCAATTGATGCATTAAGAATTGAACTCGTACTCTCGGTTTGGCTAATTTTATCATCTTGCTCTGTATTCATATTATTTATTACCAAATATCATTAATATAAGAATATCATATAATAATATAATTACAAATAGGAACTAGATGAGAATAGGATGAAATCTAAGCCATTGCACTATCTGATTGATTTTTAAATTCTTATTGTTATCTGAGGATATTAGAAGTCAAAATATTTTTTTAGGTTCTATATAAATAGATATCAAAATTCCACAATTTTGTGTTGTCTTTAAATTCATATCTTGATTAATTTCATAAATGCATTAGACTAGGATGATATGAATATCACAAATAAAATAATAAAAAATTAAATATATTTTAACTTTAAATCATGATAATTAATCATTGTCAAATTTTTAACATACAAAACCAATTTTTATAATTTGAAAAAATTTATCTAATACGTTTAAAACTTGTCGCAGAATTTGTATTGTTTTGAATCAAATAAGATAAATATTCCTATTTTTAAGTTTATATACTATGAAAAGTGATGAAACTGCTAGTTCTCGGATTATGGTTGTCGATGACCAACAAGATATAACTATAACATATAAACACATTTTACAAAATACCGGTTTTATAGTGGATGTTTTTAACAATCCCTTTGAAGCATTGGAAACATTTAGAGAACGCCCACAAGTATTATGACATTTTGTTAATAATGAAAATGCTGGATGAGCGGTATTGAATTATATCAAAATATAAGCAATTGTGATAAAAAAATACCAAAAATATGTTTTACCACTGGTTATGAATCCTTATATAATTTGCTCAAACAAACATTTCCAGAAATGATATAAAGAAAATGTTTTATTAGAAAACCAGTAGATGAGGATGAATTAGTGACAACATTGAAAGAAGAATTACAAAAGATTAAACCATCTCTCAAATAATTAGAAATATCTAATTTAATGCTTAATATATAAATTAGTTAATTATGTCATGATTATTCTAAAAAGTATGGGTAGTTAAATATTTAAATTAATAGAGATATTTAATTACTATTTTTTAAAAGTCTAATACATTAGAATATATAAAAATGAAAATAATCATAAGTTCTTAGTATTAAATACAGAAAATGTTTTTTAATGTATTATTTATAATTTAACTAAATGTTTAACAACTTTTCAATTCAAAGTAATCAAGGATATTATTACTTATTGGTTGTATTGTTATATTGTAAAGTATTAATTTAATTTTTAATTTAAGAAATAGTAAATATTAAATTTAGAATAAAAGAAGTCAAACATTAATTATCTACCTTATTTACTTTGATTAATAAAGAAGGAAACATGATTGTACTCCAAATGTGTTATTGATAGAAATGTAATCTCCTATGCTTATCTCATTGTTTTTATCTATATCTGCTAGAATAAAAAAGCTGTATATCTTATTTAAATCATCTAGTTCCACATCAAATACGAATTCTAATTTTTTATTTTGAATCTCTTTTAAATTAATTTCTTTTTTTATTTCATGTATTATATTGTCTATAACATCTTCAAATGTTAGATCTAATAGTTACATCAATAAAAATTGATTGTTAGATTCTATGTTATTATCAAATAATATATTTAATTTTATCTGATAATTATTTGTTTTATCGATAATATTCATTTTTTATTATATTAAAAAGGAAAAAAAGAAAAGAAGAAATTCCTTTCAATTAATTACCATTTTAGTATCTGATTATAATTTTAAAGTATATATTCTTTTGATGGTGTATATCTTTTTCACTTAACCCTTGTCTTTGACCTATTGTACATGAAGCTGGTCTTAAAACATCAAATGCCTTTAATCCCTGTTTTTGCTCCCCCGGAAAGATCCGTAGTGCATTATAGAACAGTAGTCATATGTTGATATAGGAAGTGCACCTACTGGCTTTGCATATTGTGATGCCCATCCATCGTCAGATTGGCCCAGTGTATTTTTATGTAATTGTCGGCGATTGGTCTGACATGCCTCGTGAAAACACCCATTGCATGAAGAATTTCGTGTAGAACATTACGAGTTCTAGCCCAATCAGCCACATTGATTATTTGTTTTCCACCTACCTTTCCTAGTTTCTAACTGGTGCTACTTTGATGGATCTAAAATGAACAAAATCAGCTTGATTAATCTGATAATTTAAATCCAGTTTTAATGATATGTTCCATAGCCGGTTGTATACGTGATTGATTTGGAAGGTTAGGATTTATTCATAAGGCATAGTTTTATTAGGCCATCTATATCGGCTTTCAGCCATTACCAAACCAAATTTAGTGCCTCTTTCAGTAGGATAATATTGTTTCTCATTATCTCTAAAGCTCTCTCTTTTTCATTTTGTTCTAATACATTGGGATTCTAATTTCTTAATTCCTCAACTGTTCCCAAAGTATCTCCTTCTGCTATTGCATATCCGTCAACCTCTCTAAACGGTACAAGTTCATTATGCATTCCGGGCCCAGAAAAATTCCATATTCAATCTTACCAGTTACTTCCTCTGTCTGAGTTTCATCTCTTTCGTTTTGTTCATTAAAATTTGATCTGTTCATATGCATCTTATAAAATACACAATGTGATAAAAAAAGATTGGTTTAGTATAATGCGTTATAATAATATGTAATAGATTAAGTGAATTAATAAGAAATGAAAACACTATATATATTAATGGATATTATTACTTATGAATTAAATTTCAAGTATCATATAAGAATATTTGACCTATGTTATAAAATTATATTGTTTCTGTTACTAATGAATTTACATATTTTTTATTATTACATCTATTAGTTTATAATTATATTTTTCGGCGCCGAAAAATTTCTTAGGAATAATATTTATTTACTAATCTGTTATTTTGTTTATCCTCTAACAATTATGATAGTAAATTGCTATTGAATAAAAATGACTAATTAAATGTATTCTTTATTGTAATAATTCTCTACTAATACATTTAACTTGTGATTTTTTAGATAAAAAACTTTATCAATCTTATTAAAAAATAAACTATTTGAATGGGTATAAGAATTTTAAAATACATGTAAAAAACAAAAAAAGAAGAGAGAAAATAATACAAACAACAACAATTTCCTTAT
>CAWIYT010000175.1:0-21831 GCA_963840085.1 uncultured Nitrososphaerales archaeon | reverse complement strand
ATGATTTATTAAAACTATTAATTGCTTTTCTTGTCTCATTAAATATTATTTGTGCAACATATCATCTATTCCCAATTTTTCTGCAATTTGTGAAGGGTCATATTCTAATATCATTTCAATTGTAAACATGGTCTGTAATACTTCAACTAAGCCTTTTGGAATATCTAGATATTCTCATCTTTCGTCTTTCCATGCTGCTATTTTTGGTGATCGCAATAATGATGATGGTAGAGATAATTGAAGGGAATCTTTTATGATTGATAGTGGATAATAATTATCATTAGTATCATGATTAATCTCTTCCATAGCCGTAATATTATATAGATTATGTACTATATAGAAATGATCATTTATTCTTGGTAGAGAAATAAAAAATTGTGGATTTATTTATTTTTTTATATTATTTTATTCTTACATACTTCTACAAACCTTTGCACATTCATAACATACTTGTGAACATTGTTTACAATGATTCATATCATGTTTTTCACATTCTTTGGCACATACCTCACATACTTTAGCACATGTTTCACAGATTTGTTTAGCATAACTACTATCACAGGACATGTATTTTGAAGCAAATCTACAAACGTCTGCACAGTAAAAAAAGTTCTATGCATTTTAACATCGGTATCAAATTCTCTTCTCTTAAGCATGGAGAACCACAATATTCACATGCATTGGCACAATGATTACATGCCTCAATACATTTGCTTACCTACTTACTTTGTATAACCTCTAGAGTAATAGACTAATTAATTAATAAATTAAAAAATCTGCTCTGTTGCGTAACTCGTCTAGATAATCATCTATTTTTTGTTACTAATGTAAAAATTATGTAATAGTTAGACTCTGAAACAAGTTATATAAAGATGCTTTCAGTATTATCTCCTTTATCATGTTCTCAAATCTTATAGCAGTAACATATTCTCTACCAAACATTCTTTTAATACAGG
The DNA here is from genome assembly GCA_963840085.1 of uncultured Nitrososphaerales archaeon. Classification (GTDB taxonomy): domain Archaea; phylum Thermoproteota; class Nitrososphaeria; order Nitrososphaerales; family Nitrososphaeraceae; genus TH1177. Next base: position 20,875 of record CAWIYT010000175.1, on the reverse strand, counting down.
AGAAGACAGTTTCTACCATCCATCTCTTTCCATAGCTGACGCTATCCTTCCATTGTTGTAGATTGGTTTTCTGTGATTGTACGTTCTTGTTTCTCACAAATAATGGTTTGTCTTTCTATCTATACTTGGCATTCTTTCTTACCTTAATTGCTGGTTGGATTCCTTTAAATGATATAAATTGAAAATTATTGTTACTATCATAGGCACCATCCATAATGGCAGTTTCAACTACTTTGTTCTGTTTTATTATTATATCATCCACTAATTCGGGTAATATTTTTCCATCATGTACTTGTTCACTGGTTACCTGTAACGATAAAATTCTCTTCTTTTTTATGTCAACTGCTATGTGTATTTTGAGATAACCTCTTTTTACTTTCCATTTGTGCCTAATCCATTCCCCCCTCTGTTTGATACTTTGATTCCAGTAGAGTCAATTGCAATTACAAAATTATCATCATGTAAACTAGATTTATCATCATCAGAAATCTTGATATTTAGCCTGTTTATTCTTCTGCAAATCCTGCTATAATCTGGAATTGATGGTAACGTATTTGCAGCATGTGCTCGTACTATACCCTCAGTCTGTCTATATGGTAAATGAAAGTATGCCCTCATGTACCCCAATAATTTGATAAATGAATCTGGATATACAAATTTTCTGCCTTCCTTGTCCTTATTCATCTCTTCTAGTTCATTATCCCAGTTATCTATAACATCAAAATCAAGTAATATCTCTCCTCTCTTTACCAGAGATTCATTGTATTTCTTCCAATTTCTCACATAATATGACTAGAATAGGTTAGCTAAATGTGTTAGGAATAGCGAGTTGCGCAACAAGGCAAAAAAATCTATAAAAGTTTCCCGATGTTTTGTTGGTAACGAAAAAAATAACTTTTTTCGAAAATATTTACAGAAATATTTGTCTATTAATGTATTAAAATATTTTTATTCAAATATACTGTATATATATTAAGAGAAAAAATAAATATATGAAAAAATCAGTTATTGCAATTCCATCTTCTCATTATGTTGTGATAACTACAATAATAGTGTATGCACTACTAGTCCCTATATTTTTTGAAATGGATAATGCTCTTGGAGAAGGAGAAAACTTTGTTGTTGATGATGATAACGATAAATCGATAATGACATATAGTCAACAACAAGTAGATACTAATTGTAAATCTCCTTGCTCATCTAGTGCAGAAATATGCATCGCAATGTGTGCATAGGGAAATAAAATAAGTTATAAATAATTTTTTTTATTTTTTAGTAAATCTTTTTTTTAAATTAATCTAGTAAATTTATAGCAGATTCTGTCAGTCTTTTATTTTTATTCTTTACAATCTCTATAAACTGAATTTTATCAATTTCTGCCTTGGTTAGATCTATGATAAATCTTTTATTTTTAGAATTCATATTGTTCACACAATTTATAAAAAATGAAGTATTTAAAAAGAGAGAAAAAACAATAATTTTCTCGTCAAAACTTTGAAATTATTAGTATTTGAGATACGTATTGGGTCTTCATTATTATATAAATTATACAAAAATTAAATAGTCTAACCGATAATTTTATTAACTCGTTTTTTGATCGGAAAAAGTTGAGTATGTCAAATACTGTAAGAGATAAAGAATGTGATTACGGAACCTATGCAAATGAAAAAAGACTGTCCGATGCAGGAATACGCTGTACTAGAACCTGGTACTGAATCAGTTGATCTCAATGGAATAGCAATTGCAGTTTGTAAAGAACACTTTGAAAAAATAAATAGTTAAACTATAGTTTTTTTTCTATGGTTTAAAACCAATTTTTATTTAACTAATATTATACTCTTAATTATACTTTAAATTGTTATATACAATGGTTTTGAAAAAATAAGTTACATGAGAGAAAATGAGATAAAAATTAAGTTACAAAAAAGATTTTATGATGATTATACTTTAGAAAGTATGAAAAAATATTATGGAATTGATGATCATAGAGATTTAATAAAATATATTAGATTAAACGGATTAGAACATCATGAGCATATGATAAAAATGATGCTGAAATAAAATCTCAACAGTTATCTTAATTATTTAATTAAAGTAAATAAAACATAATTTCTTTAACCAAAAAGATTTTGTTTTGCACATATGGCAAAACCTGTATGTGCACAATCATCTGTCTGGCATAAGGTACAGAATGGAACACCATCAGTAAAAACAACCTCAATATCTAATTGTTGAAATTATCATGAATTAATAATTTGTTTTTCCCCTTTCAAATGCAGTCAGGGTTAATTGGATATTCCTGTTATCTTCATCACAATTTCCGTCTTTAATCGATAACCAGTAGCTAAAACATTAGATCTCTTGTGCAATAGACAAGATTACAGCTATATTCCTCTTTTTTAGCAGTTATTTCGTAGATTTGCTAAATTATGCCAGATTATCCAGAAAACCATCATTATTCAAGTCATTTACTGGACTGGAACTATCAGAATTTGATTCAATTTACAAGGAGGTAGAATCTAGATATCCACAATACGAGATAAAACGTCTATCTAAAAGAAAAAGGACAAGAAAAGTAGGTGCAGGAAATCATTTCAAACTGACAGTACAAGACAGATTTCTCATGTTACTTGTATACTACAGACTTGTACATAACACATACATTATCGGGATTTCTATTTGATCTGGACCAGAGTAACGTGTACAGAGATATAAGACACATAGAACCACTAGTTAAAAGATGTATTCCATTACCTCAAAAATTGTACAATATTACCAGAAGATTAAGAACTGTACAAGAAGTAGAAAAGTACTTTCCTGAATTCAAGGCATTTATAGATATAACAGAACAGGAGATACAAAGACCAAAAGACAAGAAGAGAAAAAAAGATTACTATTCAGGCAAGAAGAAAAGACATACTGTAAAGACACAACTGATGGTAAATAAAGAAGGAAAAATACTGTATAAATCAAATCATCACAAAAAAGGAAGACAGCATGACTATACCGTTTACAAGGATGAACAACCAATAACACCATTACAGGTAGAAAATGTTCTTGATTTAGGATATCTAGGATGTGAAAAAGACTTTCCTACTGTAAAGTATAGTCTACCTGTAAAGAAGAAGAAAAGAAATATGGAACTAACTGAGGAACAAATAGAGTATAACAAAAATCATTCCAGACAGCGAGTAATAATAGAGCATACTATCTGCAGGATAAAGAAATTTTGTATTATGGGTACTAAATATAGGAACAGACTGAAAAGATATAACCATATTTCAGATATTGTATCTGGTCTTGTGAATTACAGGATAATGAAGAATAGTGTATCACCGTAACTGGATATATCAGAATTAAGAATGAGATGTAGATCTAATGTAACTGCGCAAGAGATCTATTCTATACCCTCTTCTACGTTGTTATTTTTAATTTCAAATATGGTAAAATCAACGTTGACTCTATTGCCGATTTTAGGTAATATTGGCATTAATTTATTGTTCCTTTCTCCTTCTTCTTTCAATTAGAAAGAATTGAAAGGTAAAGAAGTCATTGTTATTTATTAGAGAAGCATTAGAATAAAGAGAAGAAATGACTTCCTTAGCATTTTGTTCTAAATGTGGAAAAAATGAAGTAGAGATTAGCGAATTCACAAATAAAGATGGTAACACTATATGCAAAGAATGTTGGCTTGCTGAAAATAATAATGATAATACTAATAATAAGGACAATATCAAAAAATGATTTTCTTCTATAATTTTTTGAAAAAATCAAGTATAAAATTATCTAATGAGATACACTGATAAAAAATGACTGTATCCGATTTTTTGATTTTATTGGTTACAGGTTTGGTATCACTATATCCAGTTAGCAGGCTAGTAAAGTACCGGGATAGAAAAAAAGAAAGAGATTAGAAAATAACAAGAAATGAGTTCTACTACTAATACTAATCCATATTCTGATTCTGCAGTTTGTGCTTGTACTTCTCCAATAATAAATGACAATGAAGATATAGCAGCAAATGTTCCAATAACTAATATAATTAATAAAAATATTGTACTAATTTTTGTTACTCTTAATATATTCAATATTTAGTAATATTAAACTAAAATATATCTGAAATACGAATGATTCTAAATGATTTTTTGATGATAAAGTTGTAAGAGTTGATTTTTTAAAAATAAATATAGTAATATAAGTATATAGAATGCTTCTCGTTCTCATTAGTCATTTATTTTAATAACTAAATTAGATGAACCCGAGAAAAGTACGGGCTCTTCGGGTTGCGAGGCATTTTTGCCTATTTTATATAATTATTAGTATAAAAGATAATTAAGTTTAGCCATATTCTATTCTATTTTATTTTATTCTAATCTAATTTACACATCAATCTTGATAACTTTTTTATTACAATCAAAAATTACTTTATTTGATATGAAAATGTCGGCAAATGAAGATATGGATAATACGAAATTCCTTTTTACGTTTACCAAAAATATATCGAATTCTGACAGGTCTATAAGATGGGTAGGAATAACTGATCAAAATGGCATTATAATAAATGAACGAGATAGAGAAGGACTAAAACCATTCCTTACTTTAGAAGAAAATTATGAATTTGCAAAAGATTCAATAACTAGATACAAAACACGATTAAACCTCGAATCAAAAATGGGTAAATTAACTTACTTGTTTAGAAGGTATACAAGAATGAGCAGATGTATAATTCCCATCAATGAAAAATATTACTTGTTTTTCGCTATGGATTTTGATCAATATAATTTCGATAAAATAATAACGGAAAAATTATTCCTTCAATTAAGAAAGAAAAAGAGAAATTCTGATTATTGTAATTGATTTATAATATTATTAGTATTTTACTAACAAAACTAATAATAGTAAAAGGCATAGCCCTCTATCTAATGAATCCATTCTACTATTATTCAGTGTAGTAGTAAGTTAAGTATCATATTTTAGGCCAACAACCAAAACATCTTAGATACCGTCTTACATTACATAATAGATTATTTTCTGTTTCGTAGTTGTAATTGGCACATACATCTTTCTTGAGATTTTTGTTTACTTTTGTTTCTACTGGATTCAGGAATGGTGCACGTGTTGGTAGAAATAGTACAGTTAGCCAGTATGACTGTCTTTCCATATAGTGTTTTGTCTTTTTGCTTACATGAAATGATGCATTGTCTATTACAAGTATGAACCTCTTGATACTTCTCTTTAGTACATATCTCTTGATGCTGTTTAGATGGTTTATGAAATCATTGCTGTTTCTTGTCTTGCTTGTATTGAATTTGATTCCATTTAGTGAATAGAGAAGTGTTATGAATACATTGACTTTATCGTTAGATCCTTTATGGAGTATCTTTTGCTGTTCTCCTCTTCTCATCATGTATGTTCTGGTTATGTATGGTTGAAGATGTAACCACGTTTCATCTTCAAATCCCAGTAGAATCTTTTTTTAAAAAGAGCAGAGGATATTTTTTTGTATCTGTCTATCCTGTTCTTCTTTTCCTCAAAATCGATGCCTTTCTCCAGTTCAAGTTTGGGCCTTTTGCATACTATACCTAAATCATGAATTATTCTCCATCATGTTTGCATTGGACTGACATTCATTTCCAGTAATGATGTGAGAGATATGTAGCTAAAAGCCTAATACTCCAGCAGGTATTTTTGAGATAGCCAAATGTATGGGGTGATTTGTTCAATACTATGTCTTTTACCATCTCTTTGTTTTTGTGAGTAGATATTACTGGCTTTCTACCTGCATTCATTCTCTTGTTTCTTATACCATCCAAACCGTGTTTTCTGTAATTGTTAATCCAGTCATACACATTACGGTAATTTACACCAAGGTTTTTGGCTATTGTTCTGTAAGGTACTCCTTCTTCATCTTTTGCTTTATAGCAGACGCTCTCTTCTGTATTCCTCTTTGTCACGAGTACTCTTCATGAATCTATTCAGTTCCTTTTTCTGAGTATCAGATAATTTCAGAATATAGGATTTGGGCACATGTATCAATCTAAACATTCAGAGCTAAAGTTCTTTCTATCAGAGTATGTTAAAAATACTAATGCATGTTGATGATATATGAGATACTTAACTTAGAATGCTATGACAGTGTGGAATTGCCTATGCTTGCCTGTGATATATTCGTCTTGTTAAATATGGTATTTAATAATTGGAGTTAAATTAATTGTCATAGCCCTCTAGCAGCAAATGTAGAACGCCATGACAATGTTGTAAATCTCTCTGTCTGTACTTTAGTGTATTCACATTGCTAATTATACTATTTATTAATTCAAGATAATTTAATTAATTAATTTATTAATAAATTATAGTCATGGCCCAATTAATCAATTGTAGCCGAGTTCCAATCATACAATTGATTAGACATCATATGGCTATGACTACTGAGTACATATTAGCCTTCTTCTGTGTGAACTCTTTTTGTTAGTAATAATTAGTCATGAAATTATTTAAGAATTGTAGACAAATTATTAGTAAAAGCAACAGCAGCCATAACATCTAAGGAATCTACATCATAACAATAGAAGATTATGACAATTTGTGTTCAAATCTTGACGGAGATAGTAGATATTGAAATTAGTAAAGTATATTATTTAAAACTTGAATGACAAAATTAGTCAATCAATCAATCAACAAATATAAGAGTTTATTGATTATATAGGTTTTGATATATGTCAACTAGGATTTCCAATATTCTACTAATTCTTTTTCTTATATTAATGGTTCCAAGTATAGTAGTTTATGCATACAATGCGAATCATGAATACCATGAATCAGAAGAATCAAAAGTAAATGGATTGATAGAAAAAGCAGCAGAACAGAGAGCGGAGTCTATATTTTTTGCAGGTATTGCAATTGTTTATGCAATACCTACGTTTTTCATAACTATTTATAGAAATAAAACATTACCATATTATATAATCTTGGTCATAACAGTAATTATTACTGTTATTTATTACCTATCAAAGACAACGGGTGTTTGGATACCAGATGGATTTGATAATTGGATAATTGATAATACTGTTAATTGAAAGATGCAGTAACAAAAATATCTCAACAAGCATTTGTAATACCATTATCAATGTTATTGATGTATCTAAAAATGAGAAAATAATTTTTTTCCTTTTTTTGATTTTGGTAATTTATTTATATTTCTTTACTCCACTTATGAGTTAAAACTACACTGTAAGACTAATAGAAAATGATAAAGAGATCCAAAATCAGAAACAACGAATTCAAGAACTTAGGATAAAAGAATTTGAAGAAGACGAAGGTGACTTTCATTTCTCTAGAAACAAATAAATTTTTGAAAAAAGCAAATACAAATAGAGAGTATCAGGATCTGAAGGCTTCACTCTTGAAACAAAAAACCGAAAAAGGATATCCATTACAATTAGTAAAGAGATCCTTTTCATCTAATAATGAGTTAATTCGTATATATGAAGGTCTATATGTAGCAAAAGATATAGTATACCCAATTATTTTTACTTGTAATCTAAGGAAAAAAGATGCTTCAATAGTAATTGACGAGGTTAAGATAAAAAATACCTCAACCTAAAGGTGAATAAGAAATTAGTTCTTCTATCATTAATCCTAAAGCCTGTACTTATGGATGCAATACTCGTATCTACTGGAATACTAGTGAAAAATACATATTGTGAAAACGTTAACAAGAAAGAAACATATTTGTCCTAACTCCTTCAGTATTTTGATTTATTCGATATTATAATGATAATCATAATTCATTAAATTTGGTAAATTAATTGAAGAGAAAACAATAATTATAGAATCTGTAACCCTTTTTATTGCTTCAATCATTTGAGGATATAGCCAATCTTTTTCTTCTTTTGCAATTTGTGGATCATTTAGAAAGAAATCACCTGTTATAACAAACAATTTTGAATTGTATTTTTTTATATCCTTTTCAAGATCAAATTTCAAGAAATCTGCTAACTGATGAATTGTGAATACTCTTTTTACTATTGTTTGATTTAATACGATATCTAAATTCATTTTGTACTTTTTATGGGCTTTTTCTACTATTTTATAACAGTCAAATTTGTTATTACAAAAGTGAACATATACGTTAGCAGATTCTAAACCACTGAATTTTTTAGATAAATGACCTCTGACAATAGTATCACAAATTAAATCAGAAGGAGGTTTAACAAAACAAACTTTATCTCCTAAAGTTAATTCTATCTTTTTATTCTTAAATATTTCAATTGAAAACTTGTCTTCTAATAACTTTTGTGCTGTTGTAAAGTTTTTGGAATATTCAAATTAGTTATGTTAGTTGGAACAGTAGAAAGAGGATAATAATCAATTTGACTTAACCTATTCTCTTTCAATCAGATTAAAAGAAAATAATATTATAAATTCTATAAAGATAGTTGAAGAGAGGGAGAGAGATTTTAGGATTGGATTAATTGATTTATTGGTCTATTATGAAATTCCTGCAGAAGGTAAGCGAGAGGAAGTAAAGAGAAAGTTTGAGAAATAAATACAATTATTTTACTTCTTTATTTCATTAGGAGAAATTTCTATTTATATATTGAAATTATTCTTTAAATAATCTATCATCATCAGTCTCAATATTGCATAATCAAGGCTGTTAAGAGTAATTGAACTTTCATTTAGTTCTAATTTATAATTTGCTTGATTTGCTAGAGTAGTTAAAAGGTTAGAAATTCCTGCTTCACTAATTGTATTTTGAATCTTTTCTCTTAGTTGATTAATTTCTTCATCAGAATTCATAATTATTATAGATTAGTAAATGCAGAATTTATTTTTTAGGATCCTCATTTTTCTGGTTCTTGTTCTGCTGATTTTTCTGGTTCTTGTTCTGCTGTTTTTACAGTCTCTTCTGCTTTGTCAAGAGTTTTGTAACTTACACCAACAAATCCAGCAACTTTATCTAATGATCTACCTTCTGTTAAATTGACAGAAGGTTTACCTGATAATTGTCTTTATTTTGCTTTCTGTCTTTCGTATGGTTCTATTGCGCTCTTTATAGCAACCATTTTAGTTTAAAAGTATAAGATTGTTCTATACTTTTTTGTTCTAATCCTAGAATACTTTTTTCTAGAACATTATTCTATTTACCTCTCGTTCTCCCAAGAGTATACATATCTGCAAACTATAATGGGTAGAACAATACCATCATTTAGGATTGCGGCTATATTAGAGGAGAAACAATGGAAATCATATAAAAAATATTTGAATAAAAAGATGACAAAAAAGCATTTGACGATATGTTTTCAATAGCAAGATTATACAATTCTGCCTGTTCTTATTTTGTAAATCCTATTAGAATATATCCTATTATGATGTCAATAGTGTTGCACCATTACAAGATTTTAAAAGAAAAAAATTTTGTAAAGTCTTTTTATTCTACTAATTTTAATGATATAAATAATAATGAAAATACAACTTTAAAAAGCGAAATAGAAAAAATGGATAGAGTAGTATTTAAGATTTTAAAAAAATATATAGAAAATAAAAACTAGAATTAATATTTTTTAATTTTCAGAAATACATTAGAGTATATTTATCTATTATATAGTAAATTATTTTATAAAATGTAGCCTGTATAATATTAAAGAGAAGCACTATGAAAAAAACAGTAGATATTTCAATTCCATTTTCAGTTGTGATAACTACAATAGTGTATGTACTACTAGCCCCTATATTTTTTGAAATGACTAATGTTCTTGGAGAAGGAGAAAACTTTGTTGTTGATTATGATAATGATAAACCTATGTATACTCAACAATTAGTAGAAACTCCCTGCAAGTCACCTTGCCCACCAACTGCAGAAATGTGTGCCTTTATGTGTGCATAGAAATAACTAAATAAATAATTTTTTTATTTTTTTAATTCTTTGTTTTTTTCTATATCTATCTATATCTATTAATTCTTTTTTAGTGTTTTTTCTAATTTGTAAATAATAGAGTGATTCAAATTTATCATTTTCTGCTGATCATTTTCGTCATTGAATCCTATTTCTTGTGGGAAAGTATCCATAAAATTTCCACTTTGTTTTAATGTAAGAATGATCCATTCTATTTCTGCTTTGGTGAATTTTATATCATAAGTTTCTTCAAATACCAAATCTAATCAACCTTATAACCTTTCTTATTTTGCTCTCGAAAATTATTTGAATAAAATTTAGGTTTAAAAATTCTCAAAAGAGCAATTGCAAAATCAAGACCTTTTCTATTGTTAAAACGAAATTGGATTGGTAGTGGCATTCCTTCTATTTCTAATGACATAGTCTGTATTTTCTTTCATATCAATCAAATTATCTCTTAAAAGAAGTTATTATTAATTATTCATACTTATTTATTATTAAAAGCCATAGCCCACTTCTAATGAAAAGTAAATTTTTCCAATATGCAAAGAGGCGACCATGGCAGTACTAATGGTGTTACTGTCTACTATAAGCAAATAGCACAATAAAAAGGAATTTTTTATTGATAGGATTAATTTATCCGCGTATTCTCATCCTTTTTCTTTCTCTTTTCTATTATTTGTAAGAAGAGATTCTTTAAACCTAGCCCATATTAATACAATAGTAAAATTTATATGAGTTTTTGTTTTGCCCATATGGTTTTAGCGGCTTTTGGGCATGATCTCATTTATTTATCAACTTGGACCCAAGTAGATGCATTGTTTGCAATACTAGCCAAAATTGAATTAGATTAAATTATAAAACTTTACCTTATCATTCACCTAAAATGAATAGTCATAATCTTTCCAGTCACAAAATTTTAGATTCTATTGCTTCTTCTTCTTCTTCTTCTTTTTCTATCGTAGCCAAATTCTGGCTTTGATAACTACTTTTTTAATAGAATCTTCTATAAGATTCGGGTGTAACGTTACACCCGATTGTTCTAGAACATTGTTCTCCTATTTTTCTTTATATAGGAATCAATAAAATAAAAAGTAACGAATCAAGTTCATGTAATATGTTCTTAGAAATATTCATAATGTGGGGATGTGTCGACTTGAAAGATTGTAGTGGTGCAGGAGATTTATCCAATATTGCTTCTACTTATATAGGTATTATAATAGGAGCATTAATCGGGGGCTTTATCAGTTGGTTGATATACAATAGACAAGAGAAAATTTCCAAGACACAAGATACAATGCTAATTAGTATCAAAAAATTACAAGAAAAACATGAACATGTTTTAGAAAAGGTACGAAAATTTGAACAGACTCATGACATAATATTAAACGATATTTTCACATTGGAGAAGAAAATAGATTCATTATTAGAAATCAAATAATTTAATTTTGAAACAGTTCTTTCCACAATTTATGATAATCAAAATTATCTATAATTTTTAATTTACTAAATTTGATAAAATAATTAGAGAAAAGACAATGATTATTAAATCTATAACATTTTTTACTGCTTCATTTGTTGAGTATATAACCAATCTTTTTCTTCTTTTAGAATATTGTTAATTTTTTACTTTCTTTACGTAATTAATATCGCTAGAGTAATAGATTAATCATTAATTAAAAAAATAGATCAATTTGTAAATTTTTTTAAATTATTTATTTTAACTATATTTTCATCTAAGATTGTTTAAAGAATAAGAAGGTTCTGTCTGGAGTTCTTTGGACTGAAAAGCCAGACTAGAGGACATGTAATAACATACATGAGCTTCAATGAACCTCCTCCTCTTCTTTTGTTATTTTTTGTTATTATTTTTATTGTTGTTGTTCTTCTTTAACTGCTTTAAGCATTGTATTATATATAAAAGCAAAATTTTAAAAAAAGATAAGACAATATACATATTATGCTTAAATAGATTTTTTACGTTTAATTATATACTAGATCTTTTGCGTAATTAGATAAAATCTACAATATATTTTCATTGTAATCGATCGAGATTATCTCCTAGTATGTGTTATTCGATAATTAACCAAACCAGAAACAATGTCAAATATTCCATCACATCTCTTTAGTCTGTTTCTGTACTTGTTTCCCATAATACCAAACTTCTTTATCCTGCAGATAGTATGTTCTACTATTACTCTCTGTCTACGAAGTCTTTTGTTGTATGTTTTATCCTTTTGTTTAAGTTCAATATTACGTTTCTTCTTTATTGGTAATACTACTTTTACATTTGGAAAATCTTTTTCTACTCCTTGATATCCAAGATCATAATAGTTTTTTACATTTGTTGGTGTTATTGGATGTTCATCCTTGTAAACATAATAGTCATGCTGTCTTCCTTTCATGTGTTTTGATTTACGTAGTATTTTTCCTTTCTTATTTACCATATACTGTGTTTTTACAGTATGTTTTTTCTTCTTACCAGAATAGTACTCTTTTCTTCTCTTTTTATCTGTAGGTACTGGTATTTCTTGTTCTGTTGAATCTATAAATGCTTTAAATCCTGGAAAGTATAGTTCTACTTCTTGTACGGTTCTTAATCGTCTTGTAATATTGTATAACTGTTGAGGTAGTGGAATACAACTTTTTACTATAGGTTCCATATATCGTATATCTCTATGTACATTGCTTTGATTTAGGTCAAACAAAAATCCTGATAATGAATTATTTATGTATAGTTTGTAGTACACAAGAAGCATGAGAAATCTGTCTCTTATTGGATGTTTGAAATGTCTTCCTGCACATATACTTCGTGTTCTCTCCTTTCTTTTAGATAGACGTTTTATCTCATATTTTGGATATTTTGATTCTACTTCCTGACAAATGGAATCAAATTCAGATAATTCTAATCCAGTAAATGACCTGAACAATGACGGCTTTTTAGATAACCTATCATAATTTAGCAAACCTATAATGAATTGTGCTAGAGAAGAAGAATATAGCTTTAATCTTTCTAATTATGCAAAAGATCTTATATAAAAATATTATTGAATATGAAGGTCTATGAAAAAAAATACTAAATCTCCCGAAGACTTTGAAGAAAATCTTGAAATTTATTTAGATTTCAAAAAGGATTTAATTCTTATTGCTCATCATATTAACGAATCAGTTGTTTATTCAATACAGAATGACGATATAATACAAAGTAATATTAAAAATAAGACTTTTTTTAAAGATTTAATTACAAAAGGAAATTGGAAAAAAATCAGTGATTTTTAATATCCTTTATTTATTGATATTTTTAGATGAAATATTACAAATTGAATTTTAATTCATGATGTAAGAATGCAATATCTGAAGGCTCTATTTACAAAGTCATGTATATTCTTTTTAACAAATTGTATTCTATTTGATCCAAAATATAGTTTATGTAATCTTTGCTTTGGTTATTAATGAATTAATCTTTATATTATTCCATATGGTTAAATGATTAATAATTGAAATCAATAAATCTATTTTTCTCTCAACTTCATTTCTACAAATTCTTATTGTTTCACCAACTTAATTTGTAATCATATACTTGTATTTATAAAATAATTAATAAATAAGTATAATTTTTATCCTTTTGGAAAATAATATATCTAATTTAATAATTATTTTTCGATTTTAAAATGGTATTTGAAGACAAACTCCTTTTGTATTATCCCACCACATGTGTTACACTCCTATTATACACTTGTTTTGGTGTCATGTAGTTCAATGACATATGTACTCTTTTGTTATTATAATATTTAATGAATTGTTCGTGTCTTTTGAATCTGGGTCTTTCTACATCATATGTACGATGCCATCTTTCTATCTTTCCTAGTGTAGTAGGTTTTCCTATACTACCCATGACATGTTGTATATCATGTTCCTTGCAGAAAGAATCAAAATCTGACTGTAATACAGAATGTGAATTGTAAAACTGTGAGCCATGGTCTGTCAGTATCTGTAATGGTTTTCCATACTTTCTGATTGTACGTTTTACTAGATCTATAACATTTTCTGATGTACCTTCTATGCATTTAATCGAAGATAATACATACCTGCTATGATCATCAAAAATGGATATCAACCAAATTCCTTCATTTTCTATCACTTTCAGGTCAATCTGCCATAGTTCATTGGGAAATTTACGCTCAAATCGTATGTATTTTCTCTTCTTTCTGGGTTTAGTGATGGGATGATTATTCAATCCGCTTTTGCATAAAATTCTGTATATAGTCATATGTCCAATTTTTATCCTGTACTGGTTCAAAAGAGTACCCTGTATCTTGTGTGGACAGTACTGGTATTTCTTTCTTAACTGAATCACCTTTTGTTCTATCTTTTTATCTGTTTTATGGATTGTATGTGGTCTTTTAGAATGATTTTTTAGTCCATCCAATCCTTCTTTTTTGTACCTGTTCCAGTATCTGTAGAAACTCATTCTGGATATGTGTATATGTTTACAGATATCGGTAACTTTCCATTCATCTATTTTGCGTCTTATACACCATCTTCTTATCTTTTCTAAATCTTGTTTATATTGCATCTGGTGTAACAACACTCCTTACTCTTACCAAGTAAAAGAGTGTAACAGATGTCATGGGATAATACAGAAGACAAACTCCTTTGTATTTGATTATATACTTTAAATTGTTATTTTTGCTTTTACTGATGATTCTGTTACTTCAATATTACTGTCTAAACCTACTATGTTAAAAGTTGATTTTATATAACCATGAAAAAAGATAGATCCTTTTTTTCCTAATCTATGTCTAATAACTATAATTTTTTCACCTTGTTGATCTATTTGATCATAAGTACCTAATAGTCCATATCTACAAATAATTTTTTCCAGATATTCAAAAACATTTTGCTTGTCTAAATCTTTTTTCCAAAATAATATTGTGTCTTTGGGAATTGTTTCTCCTAATTCTAATCCCATTTTAAATAAGTTTTGGTCATCCACGAATTCTAATAATTTAGTTAAAATGTCTCTGTTTAGTATTACCAGATCAATTTTAGATAAAAAACGACTAAATTCAGAATAATGTTTAAGAATGATATTTACTAATGCATTCACAGATATGCCCATACGTTCTGCTTCTTCATCCAGAATGTTAGAAACATCTTTTTCCACTCTAAAGGAACGAGTCGCATTAGTCATTAAATAATACTAATTTAACATCTATAATTGTGTTATGTTGTGTTTTTTTGTGTTTGGAAGTAATTTTTCCATTAAATTTAATAATTTGTAAACCAAGTCTTTAATTAAGTTTATTCATTGTTGAAAACCATGAGTACAATGCCTAAATTACAAACAGAAATTATTGAAAAAATCAGTAATGATTGTCCAAATTGCCAAAATAAACAAATTATATTTGATTCCAACAATGGTGAAATGATTTGTACATCTTGTGGAATGATAATAGAAGATAGACTAGACTCAGCGGGTATTGAATCAGAACCGATGAAAAATTTGGAAAATAATTTAAGTGTAGGAATGCCATTATCACTTGCACATTATGATAAAGGACTCTCTACTACAATTTCTCCAGCCAACGTAGATGCATTCGGAAGCCAATTAAATACCAATCAATTAGCAAAAGTGAGGACTATGCGTCACTGGAATAAAATTTCAAGCAATAACCGAAGTTATCATAGAAACTTAAAAAATGCTTTTGGTGTATTGTTAAGAATCAAAGACAAATTGTCTTTGAGTGATACAATAATAGAAAAATCAGCATATTATTATAGGAAAGTTGTCGAAAAAAGAATAACAAAAGGCCGTTCAATAAAAGAGTTCGTTGTAGCTTGTGTATATGTTGCATGCAGAGAGATGAATGTTCCAAGAACCTTGGACGAAATTGCAGAGATTGCTAATGCCGATAAAGTTTTTGCAGGAAAATGTTATCGTTTACTATTACGAAACTTAAAGATTAGATTACAACCTATCGATTCTACTACTTATTTAAGTAAAATTGCAAATAAAGGTGGTATAAGTAAAAAAACTCTTAATAGAGCAATAGATATGATGTCTCAAATAAAAGAACATCCTTTTTCCTCTGGTAAGGATCCAACTGCATTGTCCATAGCAGTTCTCTATGCTGCATGCTTAGAACAAGGAGAAAACATTAGTCAGTCTCAAGTTGCGATAGCTGGTGAAATGAGTGTTGTAACTTTAAGGAAACGATTTCTCGATGTAAAAAAGATTTTTCCTCATATACCAAATAATACTATAGAACTTAGAAAACAAAAGAATTAACCTTTATTTTTACCAAAAAATTTACTGCTGTTCTTACTTATAATAAAACGATCACCTTAAAGTTAATTTTAGTTAATATAAAATCTCATCAACATTTAATTAATGAATTATTGTCGAGCCTCTTATCTATGCTTGATCTATGAAACTTACAATCTTATTAGTTAAATAGTCTCTCATTTACTATAATAACGAAAAAAATTAATATAAATAAAGTGGAAGTAACAAATCAATGACTTATTATTTATGAATGGCTCGTTCTAAGGCCTCATGCAGATCATGAATATGCCTTAATCTATCTTGTTTAA
Source organism: uncultured Nitrososphaerales archaeon (assembly GCA_963840085.1). Classification (GTDB taxonomy): domain Archaea; phylum Thermoproteota; class Nitrososphaeria; order Nitrososphaerales; family Nitrososphaeraceae; genus TH1177. The sequence goes on along the minus strand of CAWIYT010000175.1, from coordinate 4,380 downwards.
TTTTATTCCATAGATCTACTAATTCATTATTATTTGACTGTTTGGCATCATCAATATATTTATCTATTGTATCATATAAAAAGTCAGCTTCTTTACCTAGAGCTGATAAAATATCATATGTTGTATTGTCTAAACCTGTTCGTTCACTCATATAATAAGAAGTACTATAAATTATATAATCATTTCATAGTTTTAGATAAAAACTTGTATAACCTCTATTACTTTTCAGTATTGAAAAATAATGAAAGTTATAAAAAAATAAATTGTTAATAGCTAACTGTAAAAAAAATCTACTACATCCTACTCTGATTTTGTTACTTGTTGTACTTGCTGACATAGGTTACAATTTCATTTACTGACATAGGTAACACTTCCTACTCTGCTAATAGGAAGTGTATAATAAAATAGAATTACAAACAAAATTTAATTTAATTCATGAAAAAGAGTCGACTGGTGGAGATACTGTCACACACAGATATCTGTGCCAGATATAATATATCTACAAAGACATACTACAAGTGGAAGAACAGGTACCTAAAGGATGGCATAGAGATGGCTTACAGGATAGAAGTAGAAAACCACACACAATATTCAATCTGCAAAGGTAACAAATGAGATAGAACAGGAAATAGTGGATCTACGTATCACAAAAAGATTTGGATGTAGTCGTATCAGATTCAGACTAAAACGTTTACATGAATTATCACTCAGTACCAAAATCATATACAAGATACTGAAAAGACATGGTTTGAACATCCTGGAATGCAAGATCAGAAATAGAAGAAAATGGAAAAGGTTTGAGATGAAAAAACCAAACCAAATGGTACAGATGGATATTTTAGGACCATTTTACCTTGAGAATTCAGATAAAAAGAACTATTTTATCAGTTGTGAGGATGATTGTTCAAGGAAAGCAGCAAGTGACTGGTCTGAAAGAAAAAGGAGTGTAGATGTACTGCAAGTACTTGAAGACTACATCGTAGAGAATAAGCCTGAAAAGGTAATGCATGATAATGGTAAACAATTCACATCTAAAATATTCAGACATTTTCTGAAAAGGACCAAGATAAAGGATAAACCAATTCCAAAAGGTTATCCACAACTACAAGGAAAAATTGAGGCATACAACAAAATAGTTAAAAATGAATTTTTAGCAGTAGAAAATATTTCTGATGTAGAAGAAGAAAAAGAGAAGATATTCTATATGTTTGTTAAAGCATACAATGAAGAAAGAGAACATGGTGGTATCAATGGTCACACACCATCTGAAATGTTCCTTTCTAAAGGAAGATTAAATAATCATAATAGTAACAAGAGAGTCAAGCAGATAAAAAGTGTTACCCATGTTAGTAAGTAAATCTGTTACCTATCTATGGAAGTACTATAGTTACTTATTCTATTAATAATTGTTTTTTAATTTGTTAAAAAGACTATCTATCTAATTATACTTTTATCTTATATTACATCAATTTATTAAATCTTAACTGTAAGATTATAAGAAATTTAAATCGATAACCATAGATTATTAAATTTAGAATTTAATTGCTTTTCATACAATGAAATGTATAAAATATGTTATATACTTCAATAACAAAAAATAAGAAAGTTCTCTTATCTTATGCTATTTCTATTATTATCATATATTGTATTTAAATAAGCATGCGAAATCATTTTTGCTAATTTAATCGGTTCTGGAATAGATCCTTGAATTAGAAATGAATTTAAAAGTTTAATTGCATCATCAAGTTTTATGCCCCAGATGCGTATCCATAAAAATTTATCGGTTTTAAGTAATACTAAATTTCTTTTTCCAAGTTTCTTTAGATTATCTAATTTATTGTTATAATTAGAAGGAAAATGTTTTTTAATAGAACATTCTATTCCCTGAGAATTCTTAAATGTGATTGCTATAACAGGGATACCTATATTATCATGTATTGTTTTTCCATCTATAATATTATACATACTTATAATCAAGCCATCTAATAACAGAAAATTAATATCATTTCTTTGTAAACTCTTATACATCCTAATAATATTTTGTGTAGCATCATCTCCTCGAATGGTAGCACTACCAAAAATTATACCATCAATAATCAGATCTTTTCTCATTACAACACCTGTTAAAATGGATTTAGTTTTTTCTTTTCTAAAACTTTCTGCTATGGCTAAAACCCTAATACCTTTTTTATTAATATTCAAGAGTTATAATATATTATTATTTTAAATATAATGTTATTAATTTGCAATTGTTTGTTATTACTCTCATTTTATTACTCTTATTTTATAAAATCACTTTATTTATTGAATTTAAAATTTTAAAATATTGATATTTATGAATTTTTGAAGTTTATCTACTCCTAATAATGTCAGAGATCAATATATTAAATTATCTAATATAAAAAAGTCAATGAATACATCGATTGTAAATAACGTAATAAACATGATATTTGTATTAGATAGTTAAAGCTTTAATAAGGATATATTGATATCTTTGTTTATGGAAGGAATTCAAAAATTAAAATGTACCTCTTGTGGTACAGCATTCATGTCAGAAACAAATATGGCTAAGTGTCCCTCTTGTTTGGAAAAAGAAAGTCAAGGAGAGAGTCATAGCGGAGGTTGTGGCTGTGGCCATCAACACTAATTTTTATTTCTAATTTCAGATTTTTAATTGGTTCAAACTATTTTTTCAATTTTAAAAATTACTTTTTCTATTCATTGAATTAGTTAGGCTCTGGCTCAAGTAGGTTCTTCTTTTCTCTTATCATTTTAATCTTATCCAAATACATCCCATTCTTCTTTGCTTCTAATACTTCTTTAATTTCTTTAACCTTTATCACTAAGCCATAATACTCTTTAACATGTTCTATTGTAGTTTTATAATGTCTAATATTGGCTGAAGCAGTAGCATCAGAAATAAGAATTACGTCATAACCTTTATTAAAGCCATCTCTAAGTGATGTTTCAACACAAATTGATGTATCTATCCCACAAAAGATTAATGTATTTACTTTTAGACTGTTTAACCAAACTTCTGTTTCTGTGTCTTGAAAGGCTGAATCTCTTCTTTTAATAACAATATGATCTTTGCTGGTTGGTTTTACTTCATCAATAATTTTAGCATCCCATGTTCCTCTCACACAAATAGGTCTCTTTTTTATTCTTTCTTCTCTTGATTTTGGGAGAATTCTATGTGTTTTAGTTAAAAGATCTATTCCAGATGATTCTCTAACTGCTTGTGTATAAAATATAGGAACATTATACATTCTACATATTGATATTAATTCTTTTAATTTAGGAATAATCTGCTGATAGTTTGATATTTTTATACCAAGAAGATCATAAGAACCACCTTTACTCATAAAACCATTTTGTACATCTATTATTAATAGAGCAGGTTGATAAGTCATAATGTCACTTTTCATCTGACTTTTAGGTATAAGTCAGATGAACATATTCTTTTCTAAAAAGTTTTGATATATTTTATCTTTTGATTTCACATGCGATTTGATTCAGGTTTGTCAGTTTGTCTAGATATAATTGAACCCATGTTGCAGAATTCCAAGAAATTTTGTCATCAAATAAATAACCATAGCGTTCAGAGCTACCTAGTTTTTCTCTTTTTGCAATATCTGCTATATATTCCTTGGTTACCATTTTTTTATTAAACCCATTTTTTTCTGCAATTTTTGTTAAGATTCCATGAATTCCTGCACCATGTTGTGCAGCTTGCTTTTCTCTATATGCAATATACTTAGGTATTCCTACTCGTATTGCTAATTCTCGATGTACACGTTTTCCAAAAATATCATTATTATCGACTATATTTAGATTCATATGAATGCTGGTAGCAGTTTTTACGACCTCTGAATCTAAAAATGGTTCTCTCATTTCAATACTATTCGCCATAGCTGAATTTATCTTCTCTTTCAAGGGTTTCTTTGTATAGTAACAGCAAATCTTGTATCATGTATTCTTTCAATTTTTTATAACCGTATTTGGAAAAAATCTTTCCATACCATGAATATCCTCCAAATAACTCATCTGCACCTTGACCGGTAAATACAACTCTGAGACCATCCTTAGCTGCTAACTTTAATGCTCCAAAAATGGGAATAAGAAACTTCTGTCTTGAGGACCATTATTATTAGTTTCAATTATATTTAAGATATTGGGCAGCATATTTTCAATATCTTTTACATCTAATTCGTTGATTTTAATATCCAAATCCAATTCATCTGCAATAACCTTTGAAAATTTTATATCATCAGAACCTGCTATTCCACTAGTATAACAAGTAACATTAGGAACCAATTCTTTTGTAATTTTAGCAATAAGTACACTATCGATTCCCCCGGAAAAAATTATTCCAATTCT
>CAWIYT010000174.1:0-31643 GCA_963840085.1 uncultured Nitrososphaerales archaeon | reverse complement strand
AGATATTGTATTCCAGTGCCAACATAAAAATTGAGCTTTAAAATGAATATGCTCAGAGTTGCAGTTACAGCAAAATTACTCAATCATTAATTTTTATTGCTCCTAAACTTTATTTTTCTTTCAAAAAGTAGCAATAGTTCTTGCGTTTGGATTTATTACAAATTCCTTGATATTTATTTTTGTTATCTGATTATCTGTAAGTTCCTTTCCATAATTTTCATAATAATATTTTTTGAATCAACTTATTTGTTCTTCAATACTAATAATGTAAGGCTTATCCAAATCTGTTATCAATCTCTGATTCTTATATATCCAAAGCCATTGATTAAAAATAGTTTTTGCCATCATCATTTCAAATTCATCTGTATCTTTTTTGCCTCTTTTTTAATGATTTGTAAATCCCTTGATATTTCGGATGATCAACTTGTAATTGTTCTGCTATTTTCAGATTGGGTCAATCCCTTAGTATGTAAAGCAATTATTGATGATAACATTTTTTTTCATGATCAAGATTTTTATTACTACTTTTATCATTGGAAATTCGATTAGCAATAATATTGTTAGTATCTGAATAAATATTGTTATCTAAATCTATTTTTTATTTTTATATGCATATTTGAACTCAGTTTATGCAAATATGTATATGTAAAACTGATCTTTATGCATTTCTAACATAAAAATCATCTTGACAATATAAAATCATTCATAAAATTTTTAATAATAGTACTCATTTTATAATTTTGAAATCTCTTTATTAAAAGAATAACATAGTAGTAAATTGCGCATGTAGTTAATTCTAAATGAATAAAAATGTTATATATCATACATGTTATTTCACCATATTTGGAAGAACTTTCTGATCATTCATCTATACTAAGCAAAAAAATTATCAAAACTGGAAAATTATTACAACATTCTACTAACTGGCAAATGGAAGAGTTCCAAAACAGAATTAAAGAGTTCATCATTATATGAATTGATAATAAAGCATTTGATTAAAAGTAAATTTGAGTACCATCAGGCATATGAATGCTCAAAGAAAATTTTTGGTAAAGATTCTATAAATTTTGTTGCAATTGACGGAACAGAGTATGCAAAGCAGTTTTTTGATATGGTTATCTTTTATGCGGGAGCTTATTCCTGCTTTGGTTCAATAACTTTTGATGAAACAACTACTAAGGTCAAACATGATGAAAAATTCATAGGTAAAGGAAATGACGTATCAAGTTGTGTTCCAATTTTTATAAGTAAAATTCCTGAAATTGATCATACGCTTTATGATTCAAATCCAGATAAAAAACAAAGTACAATAAATATATTAACTGAAGAAACAATTTTGGATAATACTAATATCTCCAAATCATTAATGACTTTTTCAGAATTCTTTTTGGCTTAGAGCCTATCCGAAAACACCTCCTCTCTTATATGTTATCCAAGCACAGACAAAATGTAATATTGCAATATAGTTATCTTCCTTCTTTTCCCATCTAATCAATAATCGCCTGAATCGGTTCATCCATGAGTGTGTTCTCTCAACTACCCACATCTTCTTGCTCTATATTTTGGTATCCTTCTTCTCTTCTTTTTGTTACCATTATTGTAGTCTTCTCCTCTCTTGCAAATATGCATGGTATAACCATATTCCTCAAGTAACTCATATACCTCAGGATAGTCATAACCCTTGTCAAGACAGATGTGTTGTTGTTGTTGGGTATTTGTTGTAGATGATGATGATGATGGTGGTGGTGGTGGTCTGCAAACCACTATACTCTGAAGAGTTGCTTTTGTCATCTTCATATCATGTCTGTTAGCACCATCTACAGTAATTCCAAGAGGAATGCCCTGACCATCTACAAGAAGGCTACGTTTGGTACCTGATTTACTTCTGTCTGTGGGATTTGGTCCTGTACTTTTTTCCCCCAAGAGGTGCTTTTGTTATTGCACCATCCATTGATTGCCATTTCCAGTTGATACCAACTTTTTTATCATATATTTTTAGACCATCAATCCACATACGTTTGAATACGCCATCTTGTCTCCATTCCTGAAACCTGTCATGTACAGTACTGGATGCACCAAGACTTCGTGGTAATGCTTTCCACTGACATCCAGTACGTGTAATGTAGAAGATAGCATTCATTGCCTTTCTATCATCCATTCTTGGACGACCTGTCTTCTTCTTCTTCTTTCTTTTGGGTTTATGTACAAGAAGAGGGAAAATTTGATTCCATAATTCATCTGGTATTTCATAAGATGAATCGATTCCAGAAATTTCAGATATCAAACTAATCTCGTGATATATAGTGTAGAGACACTTAGCTTTGTCGAATAAATCTATTGTACCATAAACTTAAATACTATAAACTACTTTTCGGATAGGCTCTTATAGACTTGCTTCAAATAAAAAAGCGGATCTGATATTCATGGATAGAAGCCTATCTAACATGACACCGAGTTTACTATCTGATACATCTAACAGAAATAACTGGATTAATGACTGTTCATTGTTAAATTATGAAATTGATAATGTTCCGTTAGATGTAAATGATTTTACATTAGGAAGACATCACATAATCAACGAATTACTAGGTCTCCCCCCCAGCACGAGGAGATTATTTAAGGTATATAATTATTTATAAACTACTTCCTCAAAATAAGGGAATTAGTTTCGATGGTCTGTGTAAAATGTTACAGATTGAAGATAAGAGAGTAATAAATTTTGTAAGAAAAAGTTTTTAAATTGTTGTGCTGTATGAGGGACATATACAAAACTACTTTAGAAGATTTTAAATAAAATATTTTGCACATAGGATAAGTATTAGCTGACAATATCTCATATGAAATAACAAAAAATATAGAATGAATAATGATAAGTTTTGGATTAGTATCTGAAAGAAAATACAAATTTGAACCTTTCTATACTCGATAACATTAGTTCGTAGACCCTAAGAGATATTTTGTTATGTCTAGTTGGAATCTTTTGGTTCTATAATACCTTGTTATTGTATATTTGAGATTCTTGAAATTGGAGTAGTAATTAGATAGAATGTAATACTTACCCTGTCTCCAGCATTCTTCTACTGCGTTAAATTCAGGAGATCCGACAGGAAAATATTCCATTCTGATAGTATTTTTATTTACATCAAGAAACTTTCTGGTAATTTTGGAACAGTGAGGTCTTGCTCTATCAACAAATATGATGCATTTACCAACAAATTTTTTCTTTATCTGTTGTAAATAATCAACAAATGTAGTGCTGTTAAATTTATCATATTGTTTGAATATCTGTTTACCTTCAAGAGATAAACAACCAAATACAATAGTTCTTTTGCGAGAACCAGTAATTGTAACTATCGGTCTTTTACCTGCAGAAATCCTCCATTTCTTTCTTCTTATCAGATAATCATATACAAAGATGGATTCATCCTGTACAAGAATATTTCAATCAAATGATTTTAAATTGGCTAGAATCTGTTTTACTCTTTTTTGAATTTCTTTTTCTCCTTTATTGAAGCCGTATTCACAAACTTTTTCTGTGGTACTTTAGGTTTGAAGCCCCATTTGTGTAATAGACGGTAGATATGTACTTCATGATATCTAACTCCTGTCTTTTTGTAAATAATATCCATGACCTGTCTGAAATCCCATCCTGTATTACTATCTGTTAGTTCTTTTTGTATCTTTACCATTATCTCTTTTGGTACATCTGGAGGTCTACCACTTCTTTCCTTATCTTTCAATCCATCTAATCCATTTTCATTATATCTCTTGTACCACTTGTATGCTCATGCTCTACATTTATGCAATTCTTTTGCTATCTCCTCTATGTGCTTTTTATCTTCTACTATACGTCTAATAAGCAGTATTCTTTCTTTTACATCTGCATCTTTTTCTCTATTATATGCTACATCTAGTTTAGATATTCTCAACAATTATTGAATATCTATAGATAACAGTGAGCTAAAAATGTATCTACGAATTTTAGTTAGTCATTATAGTTTGAAAAGAAAGGAAGAAGATATAACTAGAAATATTTCGAGAACTAAACAAGCGTGGCTTAGTTATACTTATATTATGTAACAAATGAGAGGAATTTGATAAAAAAATCTATTACGCTAAATTAATTAGAAAACTAAAAAGGGAATTGATTAGAAATCTGATTTTGATTGTTTTTTGCGTTTATACCATTATAATTATTAACCAGAATAACAAATTTTAAATTCGAAAATATCTATATATAAATATCTATGTTAAATAAAATAAAATCTATAAAATATCAATTTTACAAGTTATAGGAAAATGATCACTGTATCCAGATGGCTGTCTTGATTTAGTTTCATTTCCCTCTATAGTGCTATTATTAATATCATTTTTTATTCTATCAAATTCAAAAGACATAGGTCTTTGTTTAAATTCAAATGGAATTAATCTTTCATCATAATTATCCTCTTGTTCAAATCTGCTTTCAGGTAAATTCTCACTTAATGTCATACCTTTAGTATATATATTTATAGAGTTTAGATTCATTTTTAGTCCTTGTTCTCCTACTAATAAACCACGAGATATTATAAATTGGTCAAACAGATTAAATGAATTTTTCTTCCGAAAATACAAACTGCCATTAGGATAAATATTCCACATGCAATTAAATAAAACTGATGGTTGTTCTAAGTAAATTTGTTTATAAGTTTTATCTCTATTTTTAAAATCTTCTTTTGCTAATCTAAAGATTCTTTTCCATTTACGTAATAAACTTTTGTCTGGTGTTGCATATAGATATTTCATAATACTTTTATCAAATGGCTCATCATTAAAGTCGCCCATTACTAGAATATTTATGTTCCATCTTTCTTCAAGTTTTTCTAATACTGTTTTTCCTTCATGAGTTGAATAAAAATTATTTGGGAATTTCTCTATTTCCATTTTTGGATATTTTAAAATAGAGTCAACTATTTTTCCACAATGTTCTGCAGTCATATATCTAGAATATTCTGTATCCATGAGTTCGGAATAATCATCTCTGCCTCTTCTTGATGGCCAATGATTTACTAAGACATTTAGTTTAGTATTATTTTTCAAGACTCTAAGCTTTGCATAAAAAATATCTCGAGTAGGAAATCTAAAATTTATCATATAGCCACGACCATCGATCTGCTCAAAGATCTTATTAGAATAAATTAAACATGTGTCAATCCCCCTCAAATCTGGACCTTTGTGATATGGTACTAATTTACCATCTACATTCGTTCCCGCTATTTGATAATCATCTCTTCCCAATAATTTTTTTAATTCATCTATTAGTTTTTCAGCTAAAAAAACATTTTCAATTTCACATATCCCTATTAAATCAGGACCATTATCAAAAGTTGTTTTAATTATATTTGTTAAATTTTGTATCTTTATATCACGAACTTTTTCATTCCAACCTTTATTTGGAGTAAATTCAAGGTTTGACGAAATCTCATTAGGTTGAATATCAAATAAATTTCCTAAATTCCAAAAGGCGACATTAATATCATTCTTCAATTTAATAACAAGATTTTACTAAATATATATAAAATTTATAGACATTATTATAAGAATTGAAGTTTTATTATATTTATATATTATCACTAACACTTAATCACTATATAATTACAATAATCAACAATTATAAAGGGCTTTTCAAAATGAAAAAAGATAATTGTTATGAAACAGTAATGGCTTCTCCATTGCTTCAGGCAATTTATTATAGTATTTCCTATTTATAACTGCATTTAGAATAATAATGAACATATTATAAAAAACTTTATTCAATGTAGAATCAAAAAATTATTTTTGAATTAGTTTTGCTCATCTATATGCTTTTCCAGATCACTGCAATATCTATTGTCAGTCAAGAATGCAAGCTTAGAATTAATATCATCTAATCTTAAAGTTAAAGATTTTTCAAGTATTAGATTAGGTAGAAAATTTTGTTTAGTTTCATTCAATTTTTTTTCAGAATCAAGTTTTTCATTTTGTAGTTTTGTAAATTCATTCTCATTAGCAAATAATGCAAGCTTAGAATTAATATCATCTAATCTTAAAGTTAAAGATTTTTCAAGTATTAGATTAGGTAGAAAATTTTGTTTAGTTTCATTCAATTTTTTTTCAAGATCAAGTTTTTCATTTTGTAGTTTTGTAAATGCTTGACATGTTCCGACTAAATGTGATTCTGTTGCTGAATCAGAATTCTGAGCTGCTACTGTTGGAGCAAGAGAAAACATTGAAATGAAAAGGATCACGATAATGGATCTGAAGAAAATAAGAGACTTTCCTTCTGTATTCATAATGTATTCTATTTTAAAATATATTATATTCTCACTATTATACAGATCTATAATAATTCCTCTATGATGATTATTTCAATGTAATAACAACCTAATTCCTATTATTAGTTAGATATGAAAAAATAAAAGGTACTTTAAATAAATAATTTTAACAAATGGGAATAGATCTAAAACCAATTTTAACTACCTGTCCAATAAAATCATCTGATTTATCAGATAAAATAATTGCAGTAGATGCATATAATACGATTTATCAATTTTTAGCAATAATTCGTGGTCCGACAGGAGAATCTCTTACTAATAACAAAGGTGAAATAACAAGTCACCTAAGTGGCTTATTTTATAGAAATATTAATTTCTTAAGTGAGAACATAAAATTGGTATATATTTTTGATGGAAAACCTCATTCACTAAAATTTAAGGAGATAGAAAAAAGAAGGGAATTGAAACAAGAAGCTATACAAAAATATCAAGAAGCATTAGAAGAGGGTAGATTGGAAGATGCTAAAAAATATAGTCAAGGTACAGTAATTTTAACGGATAAAATTATTGAGCAATCTAAGATAATTTTAAAATTGTTAGGAATTCCTGTCATTCAAGCCCCCTCTGAGGGAGAAGCAACTGCATCAATTTTAACTAAAGACGGAATGGCATATGCCTGCGCAAGTCAAGATTACGATTCTTTGCTTTTTGGAGCTAAAAGACTTATTCGTAACCTAACAATAAGTGGAAAAAGAAAAATTCCTAACAAAAACAAATATGTAAATATAGAACCAGAAATTGTACATCAATCACAGATTTTAGAATCTACAAAATTAACACTTGAACAATTAGTAGATATAGGTATCTTAATTGGAACAGATTTTAATCCAGGTGGTTTTCCAGGTATAGGTCCTAAAACTGCACTTAAACTAATAAAAGAGAATGGCAAATTGGAAAAAATTGAAAAAATAAAAGAAAATTTAAATGATATTCCATATCAGCAGATAAGAGAAATATTTCTTAATCCAGAAACTATTCCTATAAACAATATAGAATTTGATAATCCCAATTATAATGAAATTATAGGTTTTTTATGTGATACAATGGATTTTTCGAAGGAACGTGTTGAATCATCACTAGAAAGAGTAAAAAAAAGTCAAGAGAAAAGAAGTCAATCTCTGGAGCAATGGTTTAAATAGTAATAAATAACTTATTAATAGTTACAAATTTGAAAATAAACAGATGTAAATTTTATCTATTATCTATCTGAGTTCTCTTTTTTTCTTTTCTATATTTTTTTCACTTGATAATCTTTCTAGGCTATAATCATTAAGATCAACAAATTTTATTCCTTGAGATAAAAGAGGATGAACATCTCTTATTTTTTTAAAAATTTCTTGACAGATATAACGATAATCAGGATGACCTTGTGGTACTGTTCTCAATTCAATCATATGTGTCGCTTCTCTAAGATTCAATTTAATAAAAAAAGGATATCTATATGCAAAATTAACTACATATTGGGCTTCTTCAGGATAATCCTTGACAAGAATTTCAAATACCTCATTACATTTATACATGCAATCTTTGAAATCATTTAAAATTCCAAGATCAGAAATTTCCTTAGGAACATCATATCCATGTTTAGTAGAAAGTAATTGTCTTTCCAAAGTTAATATTCTATGTCGATGTAGATCACGAAACATTCCAAAATTAGTAAGCATTTCAAATGTATATTCAATCATTTCATAAGCTCTACCAGGACGTTGTCTTCTATTTGTCCGTAAACTTGTATAGGCCTTAATTATTTTGTGTCTATCTTCTATTGGTAAAGATCTGTACATATTCTGTAATTTTTGTAAGTGTATGTCCTGCTGCTTGTTCGAATAGAATAGATGATGCAATTTTTACTTCTGCTTCCAAGTTATCTTCATAAAATATTAGATTTAAATAATTAAGATTGGAATTGATTGTAATATGTGAAAGATATTCTTTAGCCATTTTTAGAATAATATCCTTTGTATTTTTTAGATAATTTTGCATAGATATTCCATATTGATTTTTTGCTCTATAAACAAATGATGGGATTATTAAATTAAGCTCTTCATATAATTGATCAGATAAGACATTCATTTCACTTAAATTTGAAGCAGATAATCTTGTTAAAAGATATTCAAAAGCTCTGCCATTACCAGTAATACCTAAATTAGTAAGAGTAGATGCCGGTAAAAGCCCACGTAAAAGATCTAAAGATTTAGCTTTTATATACTCTTATATACTCTTTGAGCAGACTTTATATCGCCAGATTCTTTTAAATTATTAAAATATATATCTTGTCTAGAAATAGAATCATAAAATTGAAAATTATCTATAGGTTCTCTTTCTATAATAAATTTTTGCATAGCTTCTAGATTCTTAGAGTAAATATCAAAAGCATAGTTACATGCTTCTAAATACATATCTGCATAATTAGAATTCATTATTTTTCTTTCTTTTAAATATTTATATTGACCATTATTTTTCCTATCAAAAGAAACATATCTCGACGATTTTTCTAGATAGGATAAACCTATTCTTTGATCTTCTATGTTTTTAGCCGCAATATTGGATACAGATTCAATTGCAACCTGCGCTTCTCCTAATTCTGCAACTGAATCATCACCATATTCTAATAATACTCTTTTATAAAATTCATCTCCACGATTAGGATTGTTTGCAAATTCATCTAAAAATATTCTACGCATACTTTTATCTGATCGTGAATATCGTGACATTAGTGCACCTCGATCAACTTGTTTAGGCGTTATTATTGCAAAAATTGATTTATCGCTATTAGTAAAATGTGATAAAAGTATCTCTCTTTCTTTTTCAGAAAATGGTTCTTCAGTGAATGAATGCATCAATAAGGATATAATAATTATTCTATATTTATATAATTAAAATAACTAAAATAACAAAAAAAATAAAATAAAAGTTTTGGTTGATTTTAACCTTCTTCCCAACCTTTTGTAAACAATCCTGCTTTCTTTAATGGAATTGGTTGTCCTGGTGTATAGTCCATTGGTCTCATCCAGAAAATTGCCTTTGTTGGACAGACACCAATACATGCACCATCAGAGATGCATCTTTCTGGATAAAATACAAAGGCTTTGCCTCTTTTCCATCCTTCTACTGGCTTTACTCTGAGGACATCTGGACCAAGAGATGTACAAATTTCTACACATAGTGCACACCCAATACAGTGTTGTTCACTTATATCTGGAATAATTGCAACTGGCATCTAATTCACTAATTTTCGATTCTTTCTGAAACTATTTAAACCCTATGTCGTATATATAACACCGATATAATATTATAATAAAAAAATAAAAATAAAATATTAGTTTATTGGTTAATGTACTTGTTTTTGTTTTGTTTTGCTATTTTATTATTTAGAACTTTGCTGGAGTTTGTAACAGTTCTCCAATTTCGTTATGCATTTTGAGAAAGTTTAATCCTTTTTCTGTAGTTTTATAGGTTTGAGTTCCCTCAAGATATTCTAAGAGATTGTTCTCTATCAAGACAGAAAGATATTCTCTTAATTGTGCATAACTAAGAAATGCTTTGTACATAATTTTTGTCTTGGTTGCTCCTCCATTAGCTGCCTCTAGTATCATTGCTACTATTTCTGTTCTACTTCTGTATTTCACGATCATCATACACAATATTTCTTTATTTTAATATATTGACAAAATGTAGTATAACATTATTCTCTATCATAACTCAATTTTTTAATTATTATATAAAATATTTTTAATTAACTGTTAACTAAAATTAGATAAACAATTATCACTTATATATATAAACATTTTAGTTAAAAAGTATTAATCTATAATTATTATGTATTATAATAATATTTAATTAAGAAGAATTGTCATTTTATAAGATGTCAATTGATAAAGACAATTCATCATCTGGCATAAATTTTACAAGTTCACATTTGAAAATTACATTAGATAAAAGTACTTTTCAAATTAAAAGAGCACAATCGTTACAAAATATCGAAAAATTTTGGACAGAACAAGCAAAAAATTTAGTATGGAATAGACATTGGGATAAGACTTTGGAATGGAATCCTCCATTTGCCAAATGGTTTGTTGGTGGATTAGTAAATGCATCAATAAATTGCTTAGACAAACATATTAATTCTGAAATCAAAAATAAGGCTGCCATAATATGGGAAGGAGAAAATGGAGAAAATATAACTCTAACATATTATCAACTTTATCAAAAAGTTAATCAATTTTCAAATGCCTTAAAAAATCTTGGTATAAGAAAAGGAGATCGTGTAACAATCTATTTGCCAATGGTTCCAGAACTTCCAATTGCAATTTTAGCTTGTTCAAGAATTGGTGCCATTCACAATGTAATTTTTTCTGGTTTTAGTTCTACAGCATTGGTGGATCGGATAAATGATGCCAAATCTAAGATCATAATTACTGCTGATGGAGGATTTAGAAGAGGAAATATAATTGAATTAAAAAAAATTGTTGATAAAGCTATTATCAACACTCCTTCAATACAAAATGTTGTAGTTCTACGACGAACGGGAAATCATATTGAGATGAGAGGTAAAGATGTTTGGTGGCATGAGATAATTCAAAATCAATCATCTTATTGTGAACCTGAATTAATAGAAAGTACACATCCTCTTTTTATACTTTATACATCTGGAACAACCGGTAAGCCAAAAGGAGTTGTTCATAGTACTGGAGGTTATTTGACACATATTTATTCTACAGCGAAATGGGTTTTCGATTTTAATCAACAAGATATTTTTTTCTGTACTGCAGATATAGGATGGATAACAGGTCATAGCTATATAGTTTATGCACCTTTAATGCATGGAGTAACTGAGATACTATATGAAGGAACAGCTGATTATCCACATCCAGATAGATATTGGTCGTTTATTGAAAAATATGGAATAACTATTTTGTATACTACACCTACTGCTCTTAGAATGTATATGAAATATGGCAACGAAATACCAAATTCATTTAATTTATCAACTCTTCGATTACTAGGAACAGTAGGAGAACCAATTAATCCAGAAGTATGGATGTGGTATTTTACAATAATTGGAAAGGAAAAATGTCCTATAGTAGATACATGGTGGCAAACAGAAACAGGCGGAATAATGATTAGCCATTGTACGGGAATAGATATTATGCCAATGAAACCAGGGTCGGCGATGTTTCCTGTACCGGGCGTAGATCTGGCCGTTGTAAATGATGAAGGAAATACTTTACCACAAAATCAAAAAGGTTATTTAGTTATTAGAAAGCCATGGCCAGGTATGTTAATGACTTTATGGCAGGATGATGATAAGTATAAAAATAATTACTGGAAGTTTCAAAAGTATTACTATTTTACTGGAGATTATGCTATTATAGATGATGAGCTTTATTTTTGGCTTTTAGGTAGATCAGATGATGTTATTAAAATTTCTGGACATAGATTAGGTACAATTGAATTAGAAAGTACCTTTGTATCACATGAATCTGTAGCCGAGGCAGCAGTCACTAGTAGACCTGATATGGATAAAAGGTGAAACCATTATAGCATTCCTAGTACTAAAGAAAGATTTTGTTGAATCAGATCAATTACGTAAAGAAATAATTGAGCATATTAGAAACAATATAGGAGCTATCGCTACTCCGACTGAGATATATTTTGTAAATAACGCTACCAAAAACAAGAAGTGGCAAAATAATGAGAAGATTATTAAAGTCTATAGTTAGTGGTTTAACTATAGGAGATACTACGACTCTAGAGGATGGCACATCCATTAAAGAAATTCAGAAAATCTATAATGACTTAAATGATATACTAAAAAATAAGTAGATATTTAATTGATTATTTTAATTATTTACTAAAAGTAAAATTCAAATCACAGAATCATTATATTACTTGAATTGGTTCGTAAGATGGCTGTCTTAATTCCGGCTGCCATTGCGTCTTTTTTAATTGGGATAGCAGGTATAATTTTTGTTCCGGATGAGATCAAAAATAAACCATTGGATTTTGACAAGGGAACGATCATGATAGGTAATTCGGTAATAAATGTAGAAATAGCAGAATCAGATGCTGAAAGACAAAGATGGCTAATGTTCAGAAATGAGGAATTTCCATTGAACTCTGCAATGATTTTAGTTTATCCAAAATCTGATCTCTATGCATTATGGCTTTTAAATATTCAATATAATCTTGATATCATGTGGTTCAATGAAGAAGGAAAACTAGTTTATTTAATAAAAGATGCTAAACCTTGTGAGAATCCATTAGATCCTTATAATTGTACCTTTAAAACAAATGTACCTGCAAAATATATTGTGGTATCAACAGAAGGATTTATCAAAGAGAATAATATTACGAATTCATCAATTCTAACTATAATATCAATCTAATATCAATAATTATTAGATTTAATATTTTTATATATTCTATTTAAATCAATAAAAGCAGCTATTTGTTAAATTTCAAAGATAAAAATATAAAAATTAGTTGTTTATAACTTGATCTAGCCAATTAGCTTCGTTGTCTGTAGTACTTTTTTCTATCTCATCTTTAGTTGATTTTGAATAAAGATCTGCATTATTAGATGGAATATGTTGTTTATACTTTTCAGTTTCAGTAGAATAGGAAGGTTTAGTTTGTATATTATCTGATGTAGAAGATACGGATAAGGATTCATTTGAAGAATTAGAGTTATTTGTATTGGATGCGGTAACAGTTGTTGTTGTATTGGGAGTATTAGTTATAGTAGGATTAATGGAATTTGTATTGGTATATATTTTAGAGTTTTCTTTTTCTTCTTCTTCTGATTGAATTGAGTGTGGCAAGGGTAATGTGTTTTCTAAATTTTGTTCTTCAAGTCGACCTTTTATATTATTAATTTCTTCTTTTTCTAAATTAATATGATCCATCAATTCTTTAGTATATCGTGTGACTTGCAGATATGTTTCTTCTGGTATTTCATGACTTTTGTACTGTAACTTAGCATCAAATAAAATTGATTTAATATCTTTTGTTGATCTATTTAGTTCATCGAGTCTTTCTTTTAATTTTTCATTAATAGATTTTTCTTTTTCCTCTAATTCATCTAATTTCTTTTCGTATTTAACATATACAATTTCAGCATCTTCTTTCATGGTATCATCTTCTTCAACTAAATGTTGAAGAGCTTTAATTCGTTTAAGTGTTAAATTTTTTTGCCTAAATAATTTTTGTGCATCTAATCTCCATTTAGGAATAAAGATTACATAATCACCTTGTACCAATAGTTGTTCATAAGATAATTGTTTTAGACCTGAATTACCACAATCTACACTAACACATTCAATAGATCCATCAGTATCAGTAATAATTCCTACAACATTTCCCATTAATGTGCCATACATATCTTTAACTTGTTTACCTACAAATTCGAGCTTTAGTTCGCTCATCCCAATTCGTTAATAATTACATATAATGGTAAGAATGTCAAAATAGTTATATCATTTAGTCAGATAGTTTCTTTTACTACTGAATTCTATTGGTTAAATTTAGAATTATAATAACGAATATTATTAGCTATTATATCTTGTAATACAATTTCAAATGCCAAAGAAATTGTTTGTTATTGGGGTCGGACCAGGAGATCCTGACTATATAACTCCAATTGCTAAAGAAAAAATTCTGATATCAAAATACATTATAGGCTATAGATATACACTAAGAACTATTGAAAATTTCCTTGATAAAGAAAGGCAACAGATTTATGAAATCACTATGAAAAACCAGGAATCAGCATACCAAAAGGTATATAAAAATATGCACGATAATGAATATTGTACTGTTCCATTTACAGGAGATGTTAATTTTTCTGAATCAGAAGTTGTTGATCGTTTATTAGAAATTTTTGGAAATGAAAATGTTGAAATTATTCCAGGAATTAGTTCTATTCAAATTGCATCTTCAAAGTCAAGGGTTCCACTAGATAAGTCTCATATAATTACATTTCATATAACTGGAGATATTCAGCAAAAAAAAATGGAATTGATAAAATCCGTATTAGATAATAAAAGTGTTATTTTATTGCCACGCCCTTGGCCAAATGATTTATCAAAAAATTTTATGCCTGCAGATATTGCTTTATTTTTGAAAAATAATGGAGTTAATACTAGAGAAATTGATGTCTGGGTTTTTGAATATTTAACAGATAAAGAAAAAGAAACTATTTTTAAAGGAAAAATGATTGATTTAGAAAATAAGGCATTTAGTGATCTGTCGGTAATGGTTATTGATCAAAATAAAAGGCAAACATATTTAGAATTTTGACTAGATAATTTTATTGTATA
The DNA here is from genome assembly GCA_963840085.1 of uncultured Nitrososphaerales archaeon. Classification (GTDB taxonomy): domain Archaea; phylum Thermoproteota; class Nitrososphaeria; order Nitrososphaerales; family Nitrososphaeraceae; genus TH1177. The sequence continues at coordinate 16,969 of CAWIYT010000174.1, read as the reverse complement.
AATCTTTTTATGTTTATGTTATTCCTGGAAATTCACTTTGATTTATTGCTTTATTAAAATAATTCATTTGTTTTTCCATAAACTTCTTTCGCTTTTCTTCTTCTTCTAATTCTGATAAATCAATAAACGATAAATTGATTATTTTTAATAAAACTTTTAGAATTTCTTGAGAAGTTTTAGGTTGAATAACATTTGGATTATCAATTTCTCCTAAGAGACAGATTCCATCTAAATTAAATTCTTGAGCTATTCCTAAAATTAATCCATTAAAACCAGTTATCTGTCCTTCATCTTCTAATATCTGCAAATTTAATTCATTTAACACATTGAACATTTCTGGTTTATTTACTGCAGCATAGACTAATTTTTCTATTGTATTAATTGGCTTTAGAGATGCACCAACAGAATATAGAATTTTGACATTGAACATTTCTGCAATTTTTAGAACTTCATAACATAATTCATATAATCTTCTTGGATCTGTAGGATTAAAATCTCCTGTAAAGAATATTATATTATATTCTGAATTTTCATAAAATTTATAGCTTGATTGCACATAATTTATAATTCCTTTTTTATATGTTACAGATGGTGGCCAAAAGGAATATATTTCAGCAAAAATTTTCGTATTAATTTTCTTAACTAAGAAATTTAAGCATAATCCTGCTACATTTCCCATATCTGGTAATGCTGCTATAAGAATTGGTTTGTTGTTAAATTTCGGTTTATAATGAATTTTTATCCCTAACAATTCTATATTTATATATTATTGTAATTTTGAATTTATAATTAACTAATAATATATATCATAATTATAATTTTCATTTAAATCGCAATTTTTATTAGTAGTAAAATATTCTTCTTGTATATTTTTTGTAACCACTGTTCTAACATTTCATGATGGTGATCAAAAAAAGTTTCTATAACATCTGAGAATATATTGTAATTTCGTATTAATTCTTTGTTTGGTATTAAATCATCTTTAAAAATTAAACCTAATAATATATCTTGAACTCATTTATCATAAATTAATATTTTAGTTATCATTAAAATTATTTGTTATAAATGGAGTTCTTTAATAAAATTATAAATAATCATAGGTTATTTAGAAACTTCTAAAAGTTGATTTATCATATTCCATTCAATAAAGGCTGCAACTATCAAAATAGATACTACTATTACCATTTCTATTATAGTATATTTAAGCAGCAATTTCCAAGAATTTTTTTTAAAAAGATCATAAATAAGCATTCCACTTCTTGATATCGCGAGACCATAAGAAAAAATTTCCATTATACCAAATGGAGTAATAAGAATTGCTAGTGGAGAAATATTTTGCAATGTTGTATTTTCTAAAGCCATTGCATTAAAAACTAATCCTGTACCAAATCCAGAAAATATTCCAATTCCTACACCAATACCAGGAATAAACATGGACAATGCAATTAGAACATTGTTCTGAAAAATACCAAATTCATTTATCCCTTTAATTTTTGTTTCAAATTGTTCTTTTATTAATGATGATTGTTCTTTTTCAATATTTACTTTAGCACCAATACTATAAGAAATAAGAAAAACTATTATACCAATAGCTAAATAATAAAGACGTTTCTTCAATTTTTATGTTAATATTATTTAACTTTAATATTTTTGTATTGAACTTATAATAGAAATGTAATTAAATAAGATAATTCTATTGTAATAGTTTATAGTTGTCTTTTCAGAAGGAGATATCAAATGCATTGTCTTATATTACTGCAAATGGATATCAAATACATCCTGAAGCATTTAAAGTTTTAAAAAACCTTAATTCAAATATAATGGATATAATTCAGAAAGTTGTTAGATTTAAGAAAACTCGAAATGATGATAATAATATTATTCTTATAGAAGATATTCGAAATTTTTGTACTATAAATATTTCTACAGAATATGATAATTTAACTGCGGATTCAATAAAAATTTCGCATAATACTTTAAAAAAAAATAATGATATTCAAGAATTCAAAACTATATCTACACAAAAAAATATATCTAATAAGTCAGCTTACAATGAATCATTTAAAATTATTTATGATTCTACAGATTATATTGATCCTGAGGAAGGAGTTAATGGATATATTTCTTTATTTAAAAGTAGATTTAGCAAGACTTTAAAAATTTTATCTTCAAGGCCGGAAAGTAAACGTATCAATAAGATATCTTTTGTAAAAAGAAGAATTAAACAAAAAAATAATAACTATTCAGAAAGTAATCTTTCATCAAATGGAAATACATCCATAATTGCTGGTCTGGTAATGTCTAAACGATCTAAAAAAAATAATATTGAATTAGCTATAGATGATCTAACAGGAATAATAAATACAATTGCTTTAAATGAAGAGACAATAAAACTTGTATCAAAGTTAACATTGGATCAAATGGTAATGCTAGAAATTGAAAATAAAGGAATAAATTATATTATAAAAAATGTTATTTCACCTGATATTCCAGATCATATACCTAATAAAGCAAAATCGGAAGAATATGTTGTCCTAATTTCTGATTTACACATAGGTAGCAAGTATTTTAAAGAAAATGAATTTTTAAGATTCTTAAATTGGTTAAATTCCTCAGATAATGAAATTGTTTCAAAAATCAGATTTCTATGTATAGGAGGAGATTTAATTGATGGAGTTGGAATATTTCCCAATCAAGAAAAAGAACTTTACGATAGTACTATATATCTACAAATGAGTCATTTAACTAATTTATTAGAACAAATTCCAAAAAGAATTCAAGTATTTGTTATTCCAGGAAATCATGATCTGGGAAGAAGAGCTTTACCTCAACCTGCTATACCAAAAAAGAGATGCAGAAATACTATACAGTTGGAAAAATCTCACAATGTTAGGAAATCCTAGTTATATCGAGTTAAATGGTGTTAAAATTCTCATGTATCATGGTCAAGGACTTGATGATATTATTGCTACAATACCAGGATTAAGTTATTCTAATCCTGCCGAAGCAATGAAAACATTACTAAAAGCAAGACATTTATCTCCAATATATGGTCAAAGAACACCACTTTCTGCAGAAAAAGAAGATATGATGGTGATTACTGAAATACCTGATATACTTCATTCTGGACATGTACATGTAATGGATGTACAAAATTATCGAGGTACATTAATTGTAAATTCTGGGACGTGGCAAGATCAAACTCCATTTCAACAAACTATGGGAATAATGCCAACTCCTGGAATCGCAATAGCGGTTAATCTTTCTACATTACGTCCATTTCAAATTGATTTTAGTCAATAGTTGTTGTTATTGTAGATAGTAGATGATCATCATATAATGCTTCTTTAAGTGTAGATAAGGGAACAGAGATTTTAATTTTTTGAGAGCGACCATATCTGCCCTGATTGACAATATTAGTTGAAATTAACCCAAGTTGATCAAGTTCATTTATAATTTGAGTTATTCTACGTTGTGTAAGTGACTCATTATCTATATATTTGCATAATGAGGAATAAATTTCATAAACTTCTCCTGTATTTCCATTTTTTGATTTTGCTATTGCTAGTAAAACAATTTTGGTATGAGTAGTAGAGTTTTTAATTATTTCAAAATTAGTATCTTTTTCTATTTTATCTTGTGCTAGACGAATATATTTTTCATGTACTTTAATATCCTTGTCTCTTTCGGCAATCTCTGCTGCGACGCGAAGTAAATCAATTGCTTTTCTAGCGTCACCATTATCTTTTCCCGCAATTGCCGCACATAAATTTATTGTTCCTTCGGTAACAACATTATCATAAAAGGCTAGCTTAACTCGTTCAGATAATATCTTTTGTAATTGATGGATTTTATATGGATTAAATACAATCTCCTCTTCACTTAAGCTACTTCTTACTCGTGGATCTAATTTATCTTTAAATGTTAAACTATTTGATATTCCAATAATACTAATAAAACCAGTTTCCTGAAATTGTTCGTTTGCTCGTGTAAAATTATAAAGTATATCATCACCATTTTTATCAACAAGTGAATCAATTTCATCTATTATAAAAATGACATGTAATTGTCTTTTTTTAATGAAATCAAGAATCCTATTTGTTGCTTCACCAAGGGATAGACCAGTAAAATATACTTGATTTTTTTTATCTATTTTATTTATATCCATTTCCTCAGCTATTTCATATAGAACTTTATATGCAGTATTAGCAATTTTAGCATTAATAAAAACCACTGTAACTTCTATTCCAAGGTCTTGTGATTTTTCCTTAAATTTTTTAATTAAATTTTTAACTACTGCAGTTTTTCCAGTACCAGGTTTACCAAATAATAGTAAATTTGATGGTCTTGCTCCTTTCAATGATACTGATAAAGTTTGAGCAATTGTAGTTGTTTCTTCATCACGAAATTGTAATTTCTCTGGTACATAGTCTATAGTTAAAATTTTTCGATTTTTGATCAAAGAATTGCCTTTTACTGCATTTTCAAATATATTATCTAAAATATCATCACTCAAAATATTTCACCATACAATGACTCGACCCCTTACTTTCTATTCCAATTTCTAATTTAAATTAACTAGTTATTATATTATTAACATGTTATTAACTAATCAATATAAAGATCTAAATCAATAAATTTAAACTATATCATTATTTAAAATAAATTTAAATTCAATTCATTTAATCTATAGGTTTGCAAAAGAAACAATGGGGGACTGATATTTAAGAAATAAAATTCACAAAATCTTAACAATAGCAGTTATGTTATAAAGTTTATCAAAAAAAAGAGATTATCTACCCCTTTATTTCTACTGGAGTGTTAAAGTAATGTTAAGTTTGTTAAAAAGAGATTATCTACCCCTTTATTTCTACTGCAACAATAAATTCGTTTAATAAAAAATAACTATATTAACAATCATAAATATTTTACGCATATTAATAATTGATTTTTGAAGATTCGAAAAAAATTGTTAAGATGTTAATAAACATTATTGTTATTGTGTTAAATCAAATAAAGTATTATTAGCAGAAGATGATGAATTAAAGTCATTTTTTTCTACATGTTCTTCCATATACTTCTTTCCTTGTTCTGTCAATCTATATTTAAAAGGTTTTGTAGTCATGTCTCTATCTACTAATTTAAGATCATAAAGTTTTTTCATTAATCGTGCTGTATGTTCTCTAGTTCTACCAATAGCATTTTTTATCTCATTAGAAGTTAAAGATTGCTTTAAAAGAATCTTAAGAATATAGTAATTAGTTGCATTCTGTTTATCAGCTAAAACAATAGATTTATTGTCGTTTATATGTCGATGTGATGTTGTAGGATAGGTTCCATCTGCTATATCACCAGACATGACCTCTTGTGATATTTTTTTTGGTTTTTCCGTGATATCTGTACTAAAGTTTGTTATATTACTATCGTTAGGAGAAGACATCTTTGAGAATTGAGATAATGTCGATTCAACTAAGTCTAATTTAATCTGTAAATCATTAACTTTATGCATAATAGTATCAATTTGTAATTGTTTACGATTCTCGATCACTTCTATAATCTCTAAATTATCTATTTTTGGTAATAGTATGTCTTTATGTTTAGTATTTTTTGATTTTATAAGGGACGATATTAAAAAGCCAATAATAAAAAAAATGGCTGTGATTATAAAATAAGAATAATCTAGATCCAAGTAATATCACAAGTATCACAATATAATATATTTTTATCTACTTTTTTTATATAATAATATCATAAACTAGATTTTACTAGTCTTTTTTACGATTTGATCTATTATATGAATGATATCATTTGGAATAGTGATATTAGTCTTATGATGTAGATTTTGTTGTGATATATTACCTATTTGCTCTACTACTGATTCAATTACATTTATAGTATTACTATCTATTAAGTTTAGTAATCTAAATAAGAGTATTGTATAAATTAACCGTTCATATTTTATTTTACATTGTTTAACTTGTCTATAATAAGCGCCTGGACTAATTTTATTCTTAAAAAGACGAGGATTGTTTTTGTTATAAATTATTGATATTTGCCGCTTTGTAAATAGATTTTTTTGAATGAATATGTTTAAAAGATGATTAAATTCTAATTCATCATCTATATTAGTACTATACATATTTGTATACTAATTATTTCTTTATAAAAACTTTCATAATAATTTCTAGAAATTTCTTAGATTAAATATCTTTATGTTATTGTAATTGAGAAAATCTACAAGATTAAAAGGAATAAGGTATTTTTTAAAAGAATAATAACTAAAAACCAAAAATATTTTTTAGGAGATATTATATTTAAATATGGTTCCGGAATATTTGAATAATGTAGAAAATTATATTTTAAATGAAATAAAACGATATGGCACTCTTTGCTTTCCATTGATTGATTCAGAAAATTCAACAGATGTCATTTCTATAGCAAAAAAAGTAGAAGAATTAGGAGCATCTGCAATTTTGATTGGTGGATCATCAATAATCGATCAAATTGAATTATCTAAAATAATTTCACAAATTAAATTGTCTGTGAATATTCCTGTGATATTATTTCCTGGAAATGTCACAGGTGTATCACCAAATGCTGATGCCATATTGTTTATGTCACTACTTAATTCAGAAAACCCATATTTTATCACTGGAGCTCAAGCATTGGGAGCTATAGGAGTGAAAAAATCTAAATTAGAAGCATTGCCAACGGGTTATCTCATAATTGGTGAAGGAACAACAGCATGGTTTGTAGGACAAGCTAAGGGGATTCCTTTTCATAAACCTAATTTGGCAATAATGTATTCATTGGCAGCACAGTATCTTGGAATGCGATTCTTATATCTAGAAGCAGGTTCTGGCGCAAATCAACATATAAGTCCTGAAATGGTCAAATCAGTACGTAAATACTATGATGGAATATTAATTGTAGGAGGAGGCATTCGAAATCCTGAAATTGCTAAACAGTTGGCAGAAGCTGGTGCTGATATTATAGTTGTTGGAACAATGATTGAAAATGATAATAATTGGGAAAAAAAATTGTCTGATATCATTCAGTTAATAAGAAAAGGATAAAAATGATAAATCAATTTCAATTTTTAGATGAGGACTCAATTAAGCAATTAAGTAATTTAAAAAGCCCGCTTTTTTATAATAATTACCATAATATTCTTCTTGAATCATTAAATAAAATTTATCTAATAGCCAATGATGCACGAATACAAGGAATTGATGTCTCTAATAAAATCGAGTCAAGGATAGTCTATGATTTAGCTGATAGAGTAGCTAAAATGCATGACATTAATATCACAAATAGATTAAGAGATTTATTATCAGAAACAACTAAAGAAAAGGCAGCATTAAAGATTTCTGAAGAAATTGCACAAGGTGAATATAGTACTGATGATTTACCAACTAGATTAGATAATGCAGTTAGAGTAAGCCTTGCTATAGTAACCGAAGGAGTAACTGTTGCACCATTACAAGGAATATCGGATGTGCAAATTAAGACTAATGCTGATGGAAGTCAATATCTTTCCATATCATTTGCTGGACCAATTAGATCTGCTGGTGGTACAGAAGCAGCATTAACAATGTTAATTGCCGACCATGTAAGAAAAGCAGTTGGTTTGAGTAAATATCAAGCCAACTCCTTTGATGATGAAACAGGACGATTTGTAGAGGAATTACGTATATATGAAAGAGAAGTTGGAAATTTTCAATTTAAAATTTTAGATGAAGATGTAATAAAATGTATTAGTAATTTACCAGTAGAATTAGATGGAGTAGATACTGATCCTGTAGAAATCGTTGGCCATAGAGGAATGAAAAGAATCAATACAGATCGAGTCCGTGGTGGTGCTTTAAGAGTTATGAATGATGGTTTAATTGGAAGAAGTAGAAAATTATTAAAAATAATAGATACCTTAGGTTTAGATGGATGGGATTGGCTAAAGGAACTTAAAGGAGCAATTCAAAAAGAAGGCATTAGTGAAGACGATACAGTACATCATAGGATGTCAGAAGTAATAACTGGTAGACCAGTTTTGTCAATGTCTAATAAAATTGGTGGATTTAGGTTAAGATATGGTAGATGCTATAATACAGGTTTTTCAACAATAGGAATTCATCCTACTGTTCCTATTTTATTAAATTATGCAATAGTAGTAGGAACTCAAATTAAAATTGATACACCTGGGAAGGCTGCAACAATTGCATTAGTTGACTCAATAGAGCCTCCTTTAGTGAAACTAGATGACGGAACTGTAACTTATGTTTTATCTATAGAACATGCACATCAAATTCAAAATAGAATAGATACTATTCTTTATTTGGGAGATATTTTAGTTAGTTATGGTGATTTTTTAGAAAATAATGCAAAATTATTTCCAGCATCATATGTTGAAGAAATATGGGCATTAGAATTACAAATGAAAATAAAGTCAATGTCTAATAATAATAATTTTTTTACTAATGATCAATATATAAATGAAATTATAAAATACATTGACCAAACAACGATTATTTAAATTAGCTAATAATCCCATTGAAATAATTCCCACACTGAAAGAAGCATTCTTAATTAGTAAATCTTGGGTATTCCTTTACATCCTAAATATTCTTTTTATTGGGAATCAATATCTGTAGAGGAGGTCATTTTACTAAAAAATGAATTTTTAAAAAAATCAATTGGTGAAAAAAGTAATGATTTAATTTTACATACAGCTCATACTGATCAATATTATTATAAATCATTTTCAATTGTATATAACGCAATATTAAAGGATATACTAGAACGTTTAGGAGTAACACATTCAATAAAAAATCATAATAATAATTCTTTAATAGAATTATCAGATTTAAATCAAATTAATTCATTATATATGTTACTTTGCAATAATGTAAATAATCAAAATGATTATGAATCATTAAACTCTTCAATAGAATATATAATAAAAATTTCTGGAATTTTACTAAAATCAAAATTTTCTTCATCAATAGCGGTACGTGTTGGAAGACCAGAAAAAGCAGCTGAAAGAAAAATGAAACCACCGGTACATGTTTTATTTCCAGTAGGAAATAAAGGAGGTCCGACACGAGATTTAATTAAGGCATCAAAAGAAGAAATTCTTTATACAGAAATAGCAAATAGATATTGTAAAACTTGTAATCTGCCATCAGTTAGTACTAAATGCAGAAATTGTTTATCTGAGACACCTATGAATTATATTTGTAGAATTTGTAGAGAAACAATTAAAGTCTGGAAATAATCAATGGTAAAAAAGAAATAGCAATAGATGTACTAAATGCAGAAGAGAAGGAAAAACATATTCTCCAGTAAAATATCCTCTTAAAAAAATGTTAAAAGAGGCAGAAAAAATTTTGGAAATACAATCTAAAGAACCACTAAAAGGTGTAAAGATTTTAATGGGAAAAAATAAATCTGCTGAACCATTAGAAAAAGGAATTTTAAGACAAAAATATCAATCTATATGCTTTCAAAGACGGAACAATACGTTATGATGCAACTAATGAACCATTAACTCATTTTAAGCCTAAGTGGATCATGACTAATGTTGATAAATTAAGGAAACTAGGATATTCTAAAGATTTTTATGGAAAAGATTTATCTAATGAAGATCAATTATTAGAAATTTTTATTCAAGATGTAGTATTACCTATAGATACTGCAAATCATTTAATTCAAGTATCTAAATATATAGACAAAGAACTATTAAAATTATATAAACTTGAACCATTTTATAATGCCTCATCTATAGAGGATTTAATAGGTCATATAATAGTAGGACTTGCTCCACATACATCCGTGGGAATCATAGGAAGAATTATAGGATATACAAATTCTCAAGTATGTCTAGCATCTCCAATGTGGCATTCTGCTAAACGTAGGGATTGTGATGGTGATGCAGATTCTATTATGTTATTAATGGATGTATTCTTAAATTTTTCAAAAGAATTTCTTCCAGATAAAATTGGAGGATTGATGGATGCTCCTTTATTGATTCAACCCATTGTTTTACCTCATGAGGTACAAAGACAGGCTCTCAATATTGATGTTACTTCAACTTATCCATTACAATTATATGAAAAATCATTCGAATATATAAAAGCAGAAAATTTATCAAACAATATTGATATTATTAAAAATAGAATTGGTTCTGAATTACAATTTTATAATTATTTTTTTACTCATCATACTAATTTATTAACTACTGAAGAAAAACGTAGTGCATATTCTAGACTAACCACTATGAACGAAAAATTAGATATGCAGATTTCGACAGCCAAATTGATTAATGCAGTTATTCCAGATGAGGTGGCTTCTATGGTTCTTACTACTCACATTATACCTGACATTATGGGAAATATGCGTTCTTATTCATCACAAGCATTTAGATGTACTAATTGTGGAGAAAAATATCGTAGAATACCGATAGCAGGTAAATGTCTTGGATGCGGTAATAATTTAATTCAAACTGTCACAAGAAATTCTGTTGAGAAATATGTATATATTGCTTTAGATATCCGTAATAAATTCAAAATGAATGATTATCTTTCAAGTAGAATTGAATCATTAGTTATGGAATTAAATTATGTTTTCAAAGAAAAAGAAATACAAAAAAATCCTCAATCATCTATTTTTGATTTTATAGATCAATAAATACTTATTCTAAATATATCTTGACTTCTTTTTCACAACAAATTGGATAAGAAGTGTACATCGTTTACAAAGAATAAATAAGTGAATATTATTTATTATATTTTAATAATAATATTTACTATGAGCTATTAGAAACGTTGTACATTTTATTCTAGAAAGTTTTAGTTAAAAATTATAAAAAGGATTTGTTTTCCTTGAATAAAATTAGAAAAATTCAAAGTTATTAGACGTGAACTAGGCTAATATATTTATAAGCTTCAAGTTGTCCATCAAAAACATAGTTTAGTTTTTGATATTGTTTCTTAAATTCTGTAACATCCCTTTTAACATTATTAGTATCTTCTTTATCAATAACAACTCTTTTTATAAAATTAGCTATTTCTATCATTTCACTTTCTTTCATTCCTAATCTTGTTATTTCATTAGCTCCTATTCTGACACCACTAGGATGCATATAATGTCTTCCTGCCTTGATATCTCCTGGAAGTAATTGTCTATTAAGAATTATATTAGATTTTTCCAAATCCTCTTCAATAGTTCCACCATCATTATATTTTGAAACATCTACTGCAATCTGATGTGATTGTGTAAAACCTCTTTTTTCTCCTAATACTGTAAATCCACAATCTACCAAACTTTCTGCTAATTGTTTAGCATTTTTTATGACTTGTTTAGCATAATCCTTTCCAAATTCCAATGCTTCTGCTAATGCAACAGCTTTACCAGCTACATGATGCAAATGATGACTACTTGTAGTACCAGGAAATATTGATTTTTTAATTGTCTCTGAATGTCTTTCTAATGAAACTATAATTCCTCCTTGAGGTCCCCATAATGTTTTATGAGAGCTCATAGTCATAGAATCCACTCCTTCTCTTAAGGGATCTTGGAATTCACCTCCTGCTATTAATCCGGCAACATGGGCTCCATCATAATTAATAAATATTTTATGATCATGCATAAAATCGGCTAATTCTTTTACAGGATGCGGAAAAAGAAATAAACTTCCTCCAAACATAGCTAATTTTAAAAGTTTACCATTTTTAGTCAAATCCAAAATCTTTTTTTTAGTCAAATCAATATCAATTGTCATTTCTTCTTTTGAAAAAGGGAAATATTCAATGTTTAATCCACACACATGACCTGCTGTACCAAAATGTTCTTTTTTTCCATGAGAAATATGTCCTCCATTTGGGATAGCTGTAGCTATCATTGTATCTCCTGGAAAAGTAAATCCTGAATAGATTGCTAGATTTGCAACTACTCCAGATGTTGCACGACAATCAGCAAATTCTGCATTAAAAACCTTCCTAGCAAGTTCATTACAGATTATTTCAACTTGATCAATAAAAATACAACCAGCATATACTCTTTCACCGGGCCATCCTTCAGCATATCTATTTCCAAAATCAGATACTATTGCCTCTCTTACTGCTGTACTGGGAATATTCTCACTAGCAATTAATGGAATAGAATTAGCAAACCAATCATGATGGCTTTTCATTAACTCAAAGATTTTTTTATAGGATTCCACTGCACTCATTATTACAATTTTTGAATTCTTTCCTAATTTAAAAATGTTGTATTAAATATAAAATTTTATATAGTAAAAGTCTAAAATCTGTAATTATTGAGCTTTGAAAAAAACTTTTGATAAGACTATTTTTTTATCTCAACTAGGTTTCTATCATATAGTAGTTGCATTTTTAGTATTGTATTTTATTATTATTATACAATTTTTTAAATAAATAATTGTATATCCTTAGAATGTAATATATGTATAATCATTTTATCAAAACTATTTTCATTATCTAGTATAACAGCTAGTTTAAATTTAGATTTACTTAATTATTGAAAATGACTTTTATTATTTAATTGCTGAATTATCTTTTATCATGTCTAGTTCATTAGAACTATTTGTTAAAAATATTGATATACATTTTTCTGATAGCACGCTTAAGTCCATTTTACAATTATATACATCTACTTAAAGGATCAATGAATAATCTTTATTTTATCTTGTAAAGAAGACCTATTAAAGATATTATAAAAATAATAAATTTCAATTTATATATTATTGTTTAATAAAAGTATTAACAAAGTAAACAGCTTTATCATAATTAATATATTAGTTATAACTGAATCAGATCAGTAACGGAGGGGTTGTCTAGACTGGTTAGGATACCTGCCTTACACGCAGGTGGTCATGGGTTCAAATCCCATCCCCTCCATTCCATTCACGGGTTTATACAGAAACCTTTTATTTCATAACCAAATATTTTGATTTAAATAAAGACTAAAAAATGTCAAGTAAAATAAAATCTCTTAGTTATATCAAAACAGCAGAAGCAGTAGACAAAAATACGCAACAACAACCAGAATTATTACAAAAAGATTTTGGAAATATTGAACATAGTAATAATAATATTGAAAATAATGACATAGAGGAATTAAAAAGAAAAATTGATACTATAACTAGATATCAAAAACCATACATTTCAAAAATGTTAAATAAATTATTATTAGAGAATCCAATTAATGCTGAAATAATTTGTAATTATATTGTTGCTGAACAAAATGAGATTAATATTAAAGAATCTACAAAAGAAACCAAGATAAAAAGAATCGTACATCTATCAAAATTCTTTGATAACAAAAAATCATTTTATGATATGACTAAAGAGGATATACTAGATTATCTTAATAATTTGAGAAAACCATCTTCTATTGATCCAACACACAAAAGTATAGGTACATGGAATGCAAGACAGATGCTTTTTCTCAAATTTTTCAGATGGTTATACAATCAAAATGAATCTGATCCAAGAAAAAGAGAAACACCTCAATGTATGAATGGTATAAAACAACTTCAAAGAAAAGAACTATCATCATATGAACCTGATGATATGTGGACAACAGAAGAACATTCTATATTTCTAAAGTATTGTCCAAGTATTAGAGATAAATGCTATCATTCTATGACCTTAGATACTTCTGCAAGACCTCATGAACTATTGAATCTAAAAATAAAAGATGTAAAGTTCAAAGTATCATCAGAAGGAATCCAATATGCCGAAATTACTGTAAAGGGAAAAACAGGTTCTAGAACTCTGCCTCTTATAGATTCGATTCCCTACATTAAAGAATGGATATTAAATCATCCTGAAGGACAAAATCCTGATTCTTGGCTTTTTGTATCATTAAGTGATAAAAATAACACTTTTCCTCAATTATTAGTAAACGTAATGCTCAAAAGATACAAAAAACGGTACAAACAATTCTTCAAAGAATTACTTAAAGATGAAGCTATATCTGATCGTGATAAAGCCTTCATAAAAAATATGTTAACAAAACCATTCAATATTTACATCCACAGACATTTTTCATTAACTGAAAAATCAAAGATGAATTTAAATGAACATATGCTTCGTAATCATGCTGGTTGGAGCATGACTAGTAAGATGCCTCAACGATATCTACACTATTTTGGCAGTGAATCATCTAAATCAATTCTTCGGCTAAAGGGAATTATAAAAGAAAATGAAGAAATAGAAAATAATATCTTAAAACCTAGATATTGCACTAACTGCAATGAATCTAACATACCAGAACTCAAAATTTTGTATCAAAATGTAAAATGATTCTTTCGTATGATGCTTATACAGAAACACTTAGAAAAACAAAAACAAAAAGATAATGATATTGAAGAGTTAAAGAGATCTGTTGCATTTTTAGCAGATAAATTTAATGCATTTCTATTAAGTCAACCTGGAAATAAAATCCTATATGATGAGGAAAATAATGACGATAGTGGAATAGTAAAAGGAATAGAATTAAAAACAGAACTAAATAATAAAGCAGTTGGGGAAGTAGTAATTCCTTCTTTTACTAGCTGTAGTACTTGCATAGATAGGTAACAGATTCACTTACCAACATGGGTAACACTTTCTTTTATCTGCTTGACTATGTTGTTACTACTGGAATTATTTAATCTTGTTCCTTTCATAAGAAACATTTCAGATGGTGTATGACCATTGATACCACCATGTTCTCTATCTTCATTGTATGCTTTTACAAACATGTAATACATTTTCTTTCCATCATTTACATTGGGAATATTTTCTACTGCAAGAAACTCATTCTTTACTATCTTGTTGTATGCCTCAATTTTTCCTTGTAGTTGTAGATAGCCTTTTGGAATTGGTTTATCCTTTATATTGTTCTTTTTCAAGAAACCTTTGAATATCTTGGATGTAAACTGTTTACCATTATCATGCATTACCTTGTTAGGTTTCCCGTTCTCTACAATGTAGTCTCGAAGTACATCCAGTACATCTACACTCCTTTTTCTTTCAGACCAGTCACTTGCTGCTTTCCTTGAACAATCATCCTCACAACTGATAAAATAGTTCTTTTTATCTGAATTCTCAAGGTAAAATGGTCCTAAAATATCCATCTGTACCATCTGGTTTGGTTTTTTCATCTCAAACCTTTTCCATTTTCTTCTATTTCTGATTCTTGCATTCCAGGATGTTCAAACCATGTCTTTTCAGTATCTTGTATATGATTTTGGTACTGAGTGATATCTCCTTTAGTCTCTTTAACCTGAATCTGATACGATTACATCCAAATCTTTTTGTTATACGTAAATCCAGGATTTGTTGTTCTATATCATTTGTTACTTTTCCTGGTTGTATATTGTGTGGTTTTCTACTTCTATCCTGTAGACCATCTATTCCATACTTTAGGTACCTGTTCTTCCACTTGTGATATGTCTTTGTAGATATCTGGTATCTAGCACAGATATCAGTTACTGTATCTCCAGTCAATTCTTTCTCATGAATTAAATTATATTTTGTTTGTAATTCTATTTTTCATACACTCCCTAGCAGAACTAGAAAGTGTTACCCATGTCAGTAAATGAAATTGTAACCTATGTTGGTAAGTACAACAGTTAGGAAATGGAAAAACTCGTAAGAATGGGGAATTTTCTAGGTACTTAAGATAAATCTTATGATAACAAAAATTGTTAAGGTGTGACAGTAATTGTGATAGGATTCGCACTTGAGACTTGAGTATTTACTGTCAGTATTCTACTATTTGTATCAAAAGTACCAGCAGGATTTGATACAAACTGATCATTAGCAAACATGCTTGATGGGATGGTATGTTACGCTCAAATCGCATGTATTTTCTCTTATTTCTGGGTTTAGCGAGAGGGTGATTGGTCAATCCATTTTTGCATACAATTCTGTATACTGTCATATGTCCAATCTTTATGTTGTATTGATTTGCAAGAGTTCCCTGTATCTGTGTGGACAGTAGTGGTATTCCTTTCTTAACATCTTAACTGAATCACCTTTTGTTCTATCTTTTTATCTTTTTTATGGAGTGTATGTGGTCTTATAGAATGATCTTTTAGTCCATCAAATTGTTCTAGTACCTGTAGAAACTCATTATGGATATATGTCCGGTTTTAGAGATGTCAGTAACTTTCCATCAGTCCAGTTTGCGTCTTATACATCATTTTCTTATCTTTTATAGATTCTCGTTTATACTGCATCGGGTGTAACAACACTCGGTAACACTTTCTAGTCTGATAGGAACTGTAATAGAAATAGAATTACAAACAAAATTTAATTTAATTCATGAGAAAGATTTGACGAGAGATACTGTCGCAGATATTTGTGCAAAATATAATACATCTACAAAGACATACTACAAGTGGAAGAACAGGTACCTAAAGTATGGAATAGAGGGTCTAAAAGATAGAAGTAGAAAACCACATAATATACAACCAGTAAAAGTAACAAATGATATAGAACAACAAATCCTGGATTTACGTATAACAAAAAGATTTGGATGTAATCGCATTAGGTTCAGATTTAAAAGACTAAAGGAGATATCACTCAGTACAAGGACCACGATAAATGTAATAAAAAAAGATCCAGAAAGACAGATTCTTATTAAGAAGGTAATACCTAAAGATCTGAAACAGTTTTTACAAGCATTTTTGACATAATTGGATACAAATCCATATGTCGGTTATTAAATCTGAATTCAATCTCCTTTAGATATAAATGAAAATATTGTCTAGGTACACCTCGATAAATATACAGCCATGTCTTGACATAACTCCAGAATCCTTCTATTCCATTAATATGAGTATCTTCTCTTACATATTCCTTGTTACCATGAGAAATCGAGTTATGTTTTCCAATTAAACTCAATGTTGCATAAGCAGTATGATCATCTGTATAATATAGTGATCCTTTTCTTGTGTGCT
>CAWIYT010000173.1:0-67597 GCA_963840085.1 uncultured Nitrososphaerales archaeon | reverse complement strand
GATCGTACCTAAAGTCATAAATAGTAGTCTTTAGGTATTGAAAACACATCTATACACCTACATAGTAGGAAAACTTGCATGTTGTCATAGTCTGGATATGCTAATCCTATAAACCCAATCAACAAATTAATTCAGGCTATGACAATTAAATTATCTCAAATTATTAATAGTATATTAGCAAAGTGAATGTTCCGATAACAATCAAGAATAGATAAATATGTGTACACAATATCTCCATAATCTTCTATTGTTATGGGATATATTCCTTAAAGCGCTATGGCTTTTACTAATAAATTAGATCTATTGCGTAATTAGTAACCATGTAAAATATTACATATCTGATCTAAGATAAAAGAGAATAATGTTATTAAATTTATAAAATTTACAAAAATTAATTTAATTTTCAGAATATTTTGATTCCTTCCTAATTACGCAAAAAATATATTGTCTCCAATGGTTGAAGTAGAAGGCTTTAATAAAATGTATTACACGCAAATAGATGACAAGTGATTTTACTGAATATAATTTTATAGATATTGTCAATAAAGAGGCAAGAGGAATTTATGAGAACTGTGATCTTGGTGAAACTAAAGATATTTCAGGTAAATACATAGTAACTCAAAAAGGTACTCGTGCAGATAATGACAGATTCTATATTCCAAAGAACTTGGTTGACTATTTTGATATTACAACAGTCTATTTTAAAATAACCGAGGAAGAAGCAAAACAATACAAAAGATTAAACTATCACAAATTTTTCAATATTATTTTAGGACTAGTTAATTAGTTTAACATCAATACTCAGAAAAATGTCATAACTACTAATAAAGAAAAGTAAATTTAATGATTAACCATAATTAGTAGTTTGAACAAACCGGTATAATAGTTAGATGAGGCTATGGCAACAATAGCAAAAAATAAAGAAATGATTTTATTGATTTACTAGGAATATCCTTTTACCTTTGCTAAATAAATCTTCTTCAGCCTTTGTTTATACACTAAAGCAAGATTATAGAGTATAGTTAGATAATTAGTATGTGATTCCATAACTTTATCATAATTTTCTACTTCTTTACATTCTAATTTGTATGGAATATTATCATTATTATTATCATTCCACCATTCGTCGTAAAGAAGAATGACTATATTTTTATTTCACATAAGATTGTTAAAGACTAGAGCCCTTAAAATGTACTAGTCATAAAACTTGTATATCTCTAGTATTTTTTATTGAGTAATTAGAACTATATACTAGTAAATGGTTGGTTCGAATAAAATAAAAATTATTTCATCAAAAATATTATCGAATTTCAAAATAGAAAACAAGGATTTTAGAAATTAATAAATACCTCATTTATCACTAAATGATTTCGCTCTTCAATCAATTACATGATAAACAAACAACAGTACGAGGCACAACTTAGACAAATATTCAAGTTACTTCTTGAAAATAAGACTCAGGATGAAATTGCTCGAGAGTTAAATATCGGAGTTAGGACTGTAGCAAGATATTATCAACGCATTGAAAAAAGGTACGGTCAGATGCAAAGGCAAAAGACAAATGAGACACTCTTTTTGGAATATAATTTGCTTAAAAATAGACTCCTGACATTGTACAAGGCATTAGAAAATCAAGTAGTATCTGATAAAACATCAGGTACGGAAAAGGCAAAATGCGCTGAAGTAGCGGCTAGTATTGTAAATGACTTGCTCAGATTAGAGTCTGAATGTATCAAGGCAGTAAAACAAGGGTTAGTAGCAATAGGACAAGGAGCAGAAACAACAACAGCAACAGCAAAGAAAAGTAATGCTCCTTATCTCAACAATTTAAGATCAAAAAAAGAGAATGATAATAACAATAACAGCAGTGAACAACAATCAGAACAACAATCAACAAATTTTGACGACAGAAAGTTTTAATCAGAAACAAATAGAGATACTAACACGTTTACCATTTTGGATTATATATCCAACAAGATATGAAGATTTATTGAATCAATTATGTGCTGGATAAATGGACGCTAACTTCTCTCTAATGCAAGAGGTTTCTTGCATTAGACTTGGTAGATGCATTTCGTTTGGCTTTGTGGTGATTCCAAATAATATAACAAAAATACATAAAAAATTTTATTTATGGGTATTGTTCCATTAATATCGATTTCTTCTTTTGCAATTTGTGGATCTCTTAAAAAGAAATCATCTGTTATAATAACCAATTTAGAATCATATTTTTTATAGTCAGAATATAATATTTTAGTTAGATGAAATATGAGTACAGGTTTAAACAATCATTTTTCATTCATTTTCATTAGTTAATTTCTATTTCTTAATTTGTGTTACAATATACATTAATAATTAAGATAACCTTATTAATATCATAAATAAAGTTGTTATAATGAAAAATATTCTCTTTTTCATGGTGCTTGTAATTGTGGCAATAACTGGAACATCTATTGTATTGACTCAAAATACCCTTGCCTCATCTACACATATGACATTGCATAACTTGACTAATGAGACTGCAGAGTTATGGGCTGAAATTCCAGTAGATCCACCTCATTGTGATGCTGAACCAAATTTGACTTGTGAAGCAGGTACTGAATACAATTGGTATACGATAAAGGTAGCCATACCTAATTCCGAGAGTCCTACATGGAAACAACAACTATCTGATGTTTTTGGTGAATGTGATGTCTATGTAACAGGTTCAGATGGAAAATATGATGCACAACATCATTGTTCTTCAGCAGAAAAATTAGGTCTTAAACCACCAGCAGACAATAAAACTAAATAATTTTTCTGTCTTTTTTATTTTTTTTAAATTTAATATTTTTGTTAGTTATCATTTATTGCTAATGTAATATACTATTGATCAAATCTAAATCTGAAATTTCAGAACTCATTTCTGTTGTTTTCTCTGTCTTTTTTGTGCTGTCTTTCTCTGAATATGTTGTAATTTACCAGTATGGGATCTCCTCCCATTTTTACTGTAATCTCTTCCAACTCCGATGCAACTTTACAGTTTAGTATGGGAGCATTAATTTGCTGTATACCTCCCTTTCTAATAGTTTCTCTAGAAAGTCGTTCAGCAAGTACCCTACTTTTATAATTCCAATTTCCCATTTTTATCGCCTTTTATTTATTAGAATCCTTTTAGTTTCCTCGCTAGTTTCCTCGCTAGTTTCTCGTCTACTTCTACAGAACCGGTTTTTCTGTTTGGATATACAGTTATGATAACAGGAATCTCTTGATCCTTTAAGGACAGCATTGTTCTAAATTGGAATGATTGATTTACCTGTATCGGTTTTTGTAATTCTTGCTCATATTTGTCTAAATCGTCATCATAGATTTTGTCTTCTTTGGCTTCACCGACTTTATTATTAACATCGTTGTATTTTACTCCTGTTGTTTCTTTTGCATTTTTCAAGTCGTATGTTGTAGTTACATTTATACTTTCATTTGTGTCATTTAACACATCCATGTCTTTATAAACATCTTCTTCATTATTATTAGTGTCTAAATCATAGATTTCTTCTTCTTCTTCACCTACTTCGGCATCTTTTATTTCATAAGCAGTTGGAAGGATTCATCTCCTCTAGTTCATTATTCCAGTTATCTATAACATCAAAATCAAGTAATATCTCACCACGTTTAACAAGAGACTCATTGTAATTTCTCCAGTTCACATAATATTACTATAATAGGTTAGCTAAATGTGTTAGGAAGAACGAGTTAGGCAACAAGGCACCTTTTGCAATAACAATAATGCAGTTTCTTTACCTATGCCTCTCGTACTTCCAGTAATAAGAGCAGTTCTTTGGGTTTGTTTCTCTAAATTCATGCTTAGTTTGTCTGTATTAATTTAATCAATCATTTTTAAAATTAGTTATTTTAAAAGCATATGCTAATACTTTATTCAGGCTATTATGTAAAAAGCTAAATACTATTTAGTAGAACCCCACTACATGGAAGATTCTCTCTACTCCAGACCAACTAGCTGAATAGAGATAGAATAATAGTATTTTTGTGATTTCTATGTCAATCATAATCAAAATGCAATATATAGTTTACAATATATCTAAACTTATTTGTAAAATTTATATCTACATAAAAATTATTGGATTTCAAAAATTTTTGTTAAATTATGCAATAAATAAAGAAAATAAATAAAAAAAGAAATAAATTAAATTTATTGTATTATCAACACAGGTTTACTAATATGATTCATTATTTTTCTGACTTCACTAAATAAGGAAGCTAAACCAAGAATCTATATGAGAAGATAACATAACGACCACATCATAGTTATTATTATCAATTTCATTCACTATTTCATCAACTACATTACCAGTCAGAAATTTATAAGAAACTTTATTTTTACATCCTGCTTCTTGGCATTTCTTTATTTTTTCTTCCATAGCATCTATTACCTCACCTTTAATCTTTCTATGAAAGTCTTGATTATCCGTTTGTGATATCTCATGGGAGCCTTCTAAGGAAACATCTCCAAATTTTTCAACGTCTTTTAGTATACGTAGAATTAGCAATTCTGCCCCCGTAGAATTAGATAAAGAGACAGCATAATTAAGTGCTTTATTTGATATATCTTTTCCATCGTCAGTAACCAGTATTTTCTTAAAAGAAGGGATGTTATCTTTTGAAATATGATAACCTTCTATTTCTTTAGGTTCGTGATTTTCTGGTTCGGTTTCTGATATACTACTTCCATCTGGATTTATAATTTCTTTTCCATCGGAAGTTGGAATGTATTTATCACTACTCATAATATAATGTTTGACTACAAATATATAACTTAGAAGCTTTTGATACGAATATATTTTTATAATTAAAGATTATTGAACTAGGTTAAATATTAAACGTCTATTATCTGCCTTTACGTAACTGGTAATTGTTCTTAGTAAAGTCTTTAGATTATCACGTGTCTGTTTTCGAGTGCTGTATTGTATACCCTCATATTCGATGCTAGATTATTATTTATTAGATTGCTAGTATTTAACAGACAACAGAACCTATTATTGATAACTTTTTATTTTTAATTCTATCCTGTATTGTCATTATTTTATTTTGGTGTGTTCTTCTTTTTTAGTGATGAAAAAATCTTGTTGCGTCTTGAGATTATATTTATTGATAAATAAGATAGAGAAGAAGCACCTATAGAAGTTATTATGACTGCTTCAAAAGGTCTAAATCCCATTAGTAATAATTCAAATAGTATTATCCATCTTGATAGATTGTTAACAATATCAAATATACACTATGCAAATATCATATTCTTTATTATCTGTTTTAGAATAACGAAATTAATCTGGTTAGTAAATTTATTGGTGTATTTTCGTTTGGTATCAATATGAAAGAGAACTAGAAAGGATATCTTATAAATTATGAATCCTACCAACACTGTTATTGTAGAAATTAATACATCACTAGGAGAATATAAGGCATATAGTTCAGCTATTACAGCACTAGCTATAAAACCAAAAATGCCAGCGAGAAGTAAATTCCTATTCATCAAAATAGTTTCTCTATATTTTTGATAAAAATTAGTAGGAAGTATATCGATAATTTTGTTATTATTAACATTATTTTTTTTATCCAACTAACAATTATCTATATACACACAACTCTTTATGTCTTTAAATAGACAATTCACCTAAATGAGAAGTATGATTTTAAGATGCATTAAATGGCTATGATAATAATGTGAGATTAAATTTAACTATAGTAATATCTACTTTTATAATTATATGATAGTAGAGAGAACTGTAGCTAGCTAAATGTGTTAGGAATAATGAGTTAGGCAACAAAGCAATCAAAGCCAAAATAATGCGGCTAAATTTGAAGAAGCAATACCAACAACCACAGTACCAAGACCAAAGTCATCATACAGAGATGACGACTATTCTTTTTGATTAGAAAAAAAAGAGAGGTGAATGAACAATAAAAATGATAATAAAAAATAATGATGATTATGATGATGTTGATGATATTGACAATTATAATGATTTTGAAGAAATTCAAGTAACTTTAAAACTAAAAAAGGTAATGATGATTATGATGATGTTGATGATATTGACAATTATAATGATTTTGAAGAAATTCAAGTAACTTTAAAACTAAAAAAGGATGTTGCTCAAGTTGGAAGACTCATAGCAAAACACTGTGATGACGAAGATTTTGACCAATTCATAAGTGAGGAAGTAAGCAAGATTATACTGGCACTAGCAGAATCATCGCCATCAATATTAAGCCCACCACCAATTTCAGATGAATTAAAG
Organism: uncultured Nitrososphaerales archaeon; assembly: GCA_963840085.1. GTDB lineage: Archaea > Thermoproteota > Nitrososphaeria > Nitrososphaerales > Nitrososphaeraceae > TH1177. The sequence goes on along the minus strand of CAWIYT010000173.1, from coordinate 61,301 downwards.
CAACATATACAGAAACTTTTGGAAGAAGAAGTTAAGGAGAAGTTAAAATAGTAAATGATGAATTCTTCTAACCAACAAACTAATATCATTTTTTTTGAATGCAGTGATTTTTAGAAGAGATATACACGGATTTGTTTTTACTGAAAAGAAAAAGCAAAGAAGATGACAGACAAATTTAAATTGCATTTACATAATGACTACTACACTAATCAGGCAATAGCAATGATATTGGATATTAAAGACCTTGATAGAATGTTTGAGGCTTTTTAGAAGAAGAAAATTACTTTCAACAGAGAGAGGAAGCAAATTCAACAACAAGAGAGATATGATATGAATCACACTACCAATAACAGATTTACTATATCATTAACCAAGTCTCAACTTGATGCTATTCAAAAACAATTCTTGAAAGAAATGGATGAGATGTTAAACAGAGTCAGAAAGAAAAACAATAACAAATTGGTCCAATCTGGTTTAGAGTTTTCCTTCCTTTGACCAGACTGGACCAACAACCAATACATTTATCAACAAATAGAATCTGTTGATAGGTGAATAAAATTAGTTCTGGTATAAATTCTTTAAATTCTTCTTATGTAGTCAAAAGAGTTTAAAAAATAGGTCGAAGACGAAAATCCAATAATAAGGTCACATTAACCACACTATCAATGTATCAATTGAGAGTACAAATACTATAATGAAGTTAAAAATAAAAGAGAGATTGAAGACGATTTTGTAAGAAGAATATTAGAAGATTGGAAAGATTTTCAAGAATATAAACTGGATATAAAAAGTTCTAAAGTTAAAGGATAGGAAAATATTATCAAGCCTAGAAATCGAATTAGAGAATCTCAAACAAGGTTCTATTTTAACTATTTAAATTTTACTTTATTTTAATTATTTAATATATTACTCTAGTGATATAGATATAGTAATTATCTAAAATCTTATTTTATGAGTTTCAATATGTCATATCCAACCATTAACCAAAAAGGGATTGTAAAGCCATTTTTATTAGAAATTTCTGCAGTAATATTCCAGGCTTTGGATAAGTCTCTTGTCTGAAATATATTATCAAGAAAAGAATTCCATACTAAGCAACCAATTTGTGTTTGTGAAAGCATTTCCAATGAATCTAATTTGATTTTATTATCTTTCAAGATATATGATAACAAAGCATAATAGGAGATTTAAACATACTTGGATTTTATCTTTAAAAGGAAGAAGAGGATCAGGCTATAGAGATAGAGATTGTAGCAAAATAAAAAAATACAACAAGAACCTATTACTAGTATAGTAGATTAAAAAGAATAAAAGAAGAAAATAAAAATAAAAATAATTAATTTATTTAGTCATTCTATGCACACATTGCAATGCATATTTCTGCACTAGATGGACAAGGAGATTTACATTCAGTTTTTACTTCTACTTGTTGTTGACTATACGTCATTGTATTATCATTAACAAGAAAGTTTACTCCTTCTCCATAAACATTATCCATTTCAAAAAATATAGGGACTAGTAGTGCATACACTATTATTGTAGTTATCACAACATAATGAGGAGATGGAATTGCAATAACTGGGTTTTTCATATATTTATTTTTTCCTTAACTATATATACGACATATTTGAATAAAAATATTTTAATACAATAATAGACAATAATTTCTGTAAATGTTTTCTCTCCCTACAAAGAACAGAGAAATTTTTTATAGATTTTTTAACTTATTAATTAATCTATTACTCTACTAATAATATATTACTATAAATATCAGTCTAATCTAAAAATGACTTGCCAAGTCAACAAAAAAATTGTAGTCATAGTCTGGACCATCAATAAACAAGTCATATTGTTCAGGCTATGACAATAATATGATATATAAAATTACTATTATTCAAACTCTAGAAAAATAGTTTTAAAGTTCTAAATAGTATATTTGATACTAAATATTAAGATATAAACCATCCAAGTCAGTCATAGCCTGGATTTATTTATCCTATATATTGTGTGTTTGTCATATGTACAGGCTATGGCAAGTAATTAATTTATCTCCAAGTCTTATAGTATTATTAACAGGTTTGTGTACTCGAAACCTGTTATGGTCATTCTTTCCAATGCAAAGATCAATTCACAAACAAGTTGTAGTTATCATAGTATGGACAATGAATAGTTATCTTCCAACCAAATACTGTTCATCTCTACTACTAGTTCAGGCTATGACAATTATAATATACACAATTTTTCAAGTCAATAATATATATATCAATTATAAAAGTTAAATTAGATTCACTTATCTCTATAATGAAATTGATCTTGATAGTTATATTATCTATTGAATAGATTTTGAATTATGAATTTGAAAATAAAGATAAATAAATTTTATTTAGGATTAGGATTATTTTTTATTTTAGTATCCTCCTCTATATTGTTATTTGTTGATCAGACTAATTCTATAACTGCGCAACCCAATGAAAATGAAAATAAAAAGAATGAAAAGAACAACAAAAATGGTGCTACTACTACTACTTCTGATCTCACTACTATAAAAACAAAAATAAATTTAAATAATATCGATATTAAAAACCATGATTCATTAAAAATAGTTGGTTATCTTAATGGTGAAGGAAAAACAGCATATGTAGATTTAAAAAAAGATAATAAAAATAATATAAATTTACAAGATAATTCTTTAACCGTTGATTTAAAATTTAAGAAAAGTAATGTTATTTCTCAAGTAATGTTTGATGATGAATATTATGTATGTGGATATGTACTTGATGCTAAACTAAATGCTAGTACTGCTGCTACTACTACAACAACATCTACTAACCTTCCATTGTATGATTGTGATGAGGGGAATATTGGTTTAACTTCTACTGATAAAGATACAGTTAAACTATTTTATACACTAAATAAGTATAATGAATCTACTACACTTTACAAAACCTCTGGTAATCTGCCAAATACACAAAAAAGTCCAAAAGATGTAAAAATTACAATAAATGTTCCTATATTTCGATAGCAAAAACATAAAAGATATGTATGTTGTTGCAATGGTAAAAGGTGAAAATCAAATTAAAAAAGTTAATGTACAAAATGAATTAGGAAAAGAAAAAGGAGGAGAAGATGGAAAAAGCAATAGTAATAGACTTGCAATCCCATTTACTTTTGATAGAAATACAGAAGTTGGACCTATAGGACCGAGGTGATATGTTTTTTGGATGTGTTACTTCTGATGATTTTCCTGATCAAAATTCAGATTGTGAAAAAAAAGTAATAAAAGATTTGTACAAAGTGGCTGATGTATGTGCAAGAAAAGATAGTTCATGTAAATAAATAAATAAATAAATGAAATTTACAAATTAATCTATTTATTTATTTAATAGTTAATCTATTACTCTATATGTGTAGTATATTATTTAAAACTCAAAGAATAATTTCAAAAGTGATAAATACTTCAATAATTATGTAGTATGTCACACCTTTATCATAGGAAAACTCAAAATTGTCATAGTCTGTTTGTCATAGTCAATTGTAAAATAGGTGTCATCTACAATTGACTGGCTATGACGACTCTAATTTACCTATTAATTTGTCATCAAATATTATATGGCATGTTTAACCCTTTTTCTTTATCAAACCTACAACTAATCTAATCAATCAAATAAGATACTCCAAAACCAATAAGTAAGTATACATGGCTTTTTTTTATTCTTGCTTTTATAATAAGATAAAAACCAAATAATGGATACAATAGAATGTTTAATCCTTCTAAGCCAGTTAAATAAAAAATTTAAAAATTTCTAATTATATAATTAAATAATAGATTATAAAGGCACAATTATTCTTTGAGGTTCTCCAGAGGCAGTAGGACTAAAGTATGCAATATTACATTTTATAGATTGGCTAAAACTCTTACTACCTAACTGAATAACACAAGCATAAATTTCAGAACCTGGTTCTATAGGTTTATTCATTGTAATTGGAACATCTATCATTTTATGCGGAGAGAACGACTCTTCTTGACCTGGTTGAATTATTGCTTCTGAAATCTCTACTCTTTTAACTTGAACATCATTTTCGCTACTTAAAAGAGCAATTAAATTCTTTCCAGTAAATGAGGATATTTCTCGTATATTGATAATAAAATTGAGTAAGATTAGATGGAATAGAACTAGTTTCATTCCTTCTTCTTCTTGTGCTGTGACAAATAATAGAAAATCTTGTCTTAGTAGACCACTTGATGAAAGCAAAAGAAATATGCTCATAAAATATGCTACTAGCATCATTTTGGAAAACATATCATTTATTTTAAAAGAGTTTCTATTATTTTTTTATTGGAAATTTGAAATATTAGATACGATTCGATTTTCTTAAATATTATAAAATTGTATAAACTCATGAATACCAGTAATGAGTTCAAATCCCTCCTATCAATACTAATTACGAATTTTTCAATTATACAAAAGTTGACTATTAAAATGGATTTAACCATTATTGGTAATAATAAATTATAAAAATAAGAACCCCCAAGTATACCTTATGGGTTCGAATCCCACTCCCCGCGTTCTACTCGTGGAGTCATTCAAAACATAATTAATTTATTTTCAATTCATGGAATGGGATTTGAACCCTTTACTTCTGTTCATGGGATTAGTGATTTATGGTTACTGAATGAATGAATCAGAGCTCGTGGATTGTTTATATGAAATTGAAATTACAGAAAATATGAATCTCAATTGACTTTGACAATAAAATGTCTAGTATAGTTGCAAATCATTGAATTAAACTGTTGATAATTGTCTCCAATCTTAATAAAGAATATCGTTGCTCTTTGACTAGGAAAGAATGTAAAAATGTTTACAAAAGGTAAAAGAATATTGATAATAGATGATGATGAAGATATCACTAATCTATTTAAACTATTTTTAGAATATGATGGATATAACGTAGATGCTTTTACCGATCCTATTGATGCTTTGTACTCTTTTAGAAAAAATGTATATGATCTTGTTTTACTTGATTTGAAAATGCCCAGAATGAATGGAATGATATTATATCAGAAATTGAAAAATATAGATCCTACTCTATTATTTTGTTTTATTACTGCAACTAAAGAATACATAGAACACCTTAAGAGAAATATTCCAGATATAGAAAAAATTGTTATTTACAAGCCAATTCTATTAAGTGAACTCCGAAATAAAATTCATTTACTTTTAGCCACTCATCAACAACAGGAAGCGCATAAACTATTGATGGTACTATGACTAAAAAATAGAATCTAAATGGAAATAGTGGTGAAGACTATGGCTTGATAAGTCAAGTGTCATCATGAATGTCATAATGCCATCTTCCAAATCTCTTATCAAGATATTCTGATACTGCATCTTTTTGTTCTTCTATACTGGTATAAAATCTATTTGCACACATACATCTGATTTTATACGTTGATTTACTTTTCTCTCATTTGGATTCAGGTATGGAGCCCTCTTTGGAAGATGTATTACAGTAAGCCAGCAGTCTTCTTTCTGTCCATTGATATATTTTTTTGTCATCTTGCTTATGGTGAAATGAAGCATTATCCCATACAAGCACAATTCTTTTCCAACCATTATTTTGCATTACATGTATCTTGAGATTCTCCAGATGGTTTATCGCATTGGTAGAATTTGATCTGTCATATAGAAATCATACAATAGTTTCTGTTCAGGCCATAACATGGATATATACATCGAGAATTTCTTTCTCCCTCCAATATGCCTAATTTTTTGTTGTTGTTCACCTTCAAAACTCATTGACTTGCGAATACATGGTTTCTGTGTTACCATAGTTTCATCTTCAAACACCAAGCATCACTTTCTTGTTTTTAAGAGAGCTGATGCTACTTGTTTTGTAGTTCTTTACTTTTTCCCTCATCATAATCAAGTCCATCGTCATGTTCAAGTTCCAGTTTTGGTCTTTTACATCTAATACCCATATCTTTCAGTATCCTTTGAAGATGTCTGAAACTAATTGATTGGGATATCAAACTCTTCTGTAAGACACTTTGCCAGTGACCTCAGACTCCAAGTGTTTCTAACATAAGCAAAAATAGTGGGATCATTAAAAAGTACAGAAAGCATAGTCTCTCTCTGTTTTCATCTGTTATACGGGATTTTGTACTACGTGTTTTCTTCTTTATTTCTAATCTACTAATTCCAGTATGGAGATATGCTGATATCCACATCTCTGGACTGACCTGATGCTGAGACATCATATTCCTTTGCTATATATATCTTCAAAAGTTCTACCATTGCTCTTCTGCTGGAGTATTGCCATTAATCTGCGATAATGTCTCTCTCTTATCTGTAGGTAGTAGTATTTTTCATCAATGATTTTAGACTGTTCTTCTGTCCGGTAGTGAGAGGTTGAGTTTAGTAGAACCACGGTACATATAATTATGGTATTCTAAATACCTTAAGCTTTACCTATTCAAGAATTTAGACCTGATAGTCAAAAAGACATGACATCCATCAGGACACTTGACTTAGTATGTGTATAAACATTAAAACGTCTGTACATTGTGTTGGAAGCGTTTTGGCAAATATGATTTACTTTAAAATATTATTAAAATGTTTGTGTACTGACCTAAAAAGTATAGATATTAGCTACTATCACTATCATTTTATAGACGATCAGTCGTCTATCACAATCACCATGTACGATATTGTTAACACTTTCCCCTCATATCACAATCACCGTATATGCGTTATCTCTATCACTCTTTCAATCCTATAATAGTTCGATTAAAACCTTTTGTCAGCATTGCTTTTACCATAGGAGCTCCCTGCTTTCAATCCTATAATAGTTCGATTAAAACGCGGCGAGTGCGGAAGATTAACCTACAAACCAACTAAGTAAAATGTCTTGTTACATGTCATATCATTTAACTAAAATAACTAAATTCTTGAATATGTAGACGGAATGTTTGGATGATGGTGTTATGACATTCATAATGACACTTGACTTAACTATTATTAATTAGAAGCAAGAAAGTTAAGATAAAAAATATAAATAAAAAATTAATAAAGTTAAAAGGATAGGATTTTATTAATAATTATTAGACTAGTTAGAGGAAAAGAGATATTTCCCATAAAAAGAATAGAAAAACTACATTACGAACTCAATCATTATTATTAACAAGTTATTGCTTTTCAAGATAAAGATTCACAATACCAAGATATTGTAACTAAATTCTCAAAGAATCTATCAGAATTAGAGAATATTATTGAAGGTATAAGAAAGTACAATAATAATAAAAATAATCCATTAATTAATATAAATAATAAATAATTAAATCTATTCTATCTACAAAATTTGTTAATATTCTAATTCCTTAATGTAACTGCAAAATAATCCTCAACAACAGTAGGAAGACAAATTGTGATAATAAAAGATAGTGATATAGGCATTGATAATGAGATTTTACCGACTATTTACAAAATTTGCTACCAAATCAGATCAAGGTACTGGTCTTAGTCTCTTTATAGTTAAGAAGATTATAGAAGCTCATGGTGGTAGGATATGGGCAGAAAATAATTCTAATGGTAGAGGATCTACTTTTTATTTTACGCTTCCTATAATTAAGACTACCATGAAAGAGGCAATCAATGGCAAGTCATACGATAATAACGGCTAAAAAAGTTTTATTAGTAGATGATGAACCAGATATTACTTTTACAATAAAGAATATTTTAGAAGACAATGGATTTAAAGTAGATTCATTTAATGATCCTACTATAGCTTTAAAATCTTATAGAGTCAATTTTTATGATTTAGTAATTCTTGATATAAAGATGCCAAAAATGGATGGATTTGAATTATATATTAAAATAAGAGAAAAAGATCCTAAAGTAAAAATATGTTTTTTAACTGCAGGTGAAATGTTCTATGAAGAATTTAGAAAAGTAACACCTCAGTTTGGTAGTAGAATAATTGGCGAAGAATGCTTTATTCAAAAGCCAATCAAAAATGAAGATCTAATTAAACAGTTAACTTGGATAATGGATAAAAATGAAGATGATAGCATAATAGAATTATTTCATCATATAAATAACCATATAAATAACAATAGTTTTGCTATCTGTACCTTTAATACTATAGTTTATAATTCTATTCTTACAGAATAAGATTATTCAGTTATATCAAAAAAATCCATATCTACTACGTTCACTTGAACTATGAACTATTATCATGATCTCTTCTTGTGCATAAACAATATGTTTAGAATAAGAAACTAAAAAAACTAAAATTGAAAGTGAATAATATTAATTTAGAAATTGAATTAATATGTTAATCTGCAATTGGCAATGTAAATCTAAATGTTGCTCCCTTACCACTCGAATTATTTTCTGCCCAAATTTTACCACCATGAGCCTCTATAATATTCTTACAAATATACAGTCCTAATCCTGTTCCTGTACTAGAATCACTAGTTGTAAACTTTGAAAACAATTTGGGTAATACCTCTTTTGAAATACCCGCTCCAGTATCCTTAACACTTACAATGGCTTGTTCTTTTCCTTCTTTCTTTTTATCTACAATAACAAATATTGTTTGATTGTTATACATAGTAATAAATTTCAAAGCGTTATCTACAAGATTGCGAATTACTTGAGCTAATCTGACTCTATCTGCTTCTACAATAATATCATCATCATTGGGCTTGAAATCATAACCAATTTTTATCGTTTGTTGTTCTACTTCTTTATTCACATATTCCTTTAAAATTTCAGATATCAAAACATTAAGATTTAATTTTTCTTTTTTAAGCATTAAAGATTGACTTTCTATTTTTGTAACATCCAACAGGTTGTCACTAAGCCGTCTTTAGCCTGTATGCATTTCTCATAATAATGTCTAATAATTCATGTTGTTCTTTATCTTTAACCTTTGAATAGATAATATCTATTAATCCTAGTATAGGTTGAATAGGGGTTCTCAATTCATGTGCAGCTATGTTAATAAATTCTGACTTCATCTTTTCAGATTCCTTTACTTTTTCATATTGTTGGCTAAGCATCTCATTGCTTTCTCTTAATCTAACATTATAGTGAATACTTGATAATGCTAATCCAATAATATTGATAAAATAACCTGAATCTTTCAATACATGAGCAATATTATGTGCAGTGTCAAAGGTATGTGACGAGTATGACATTATTATTTGTCCAAAAACGTCAAATACGATGGAAATAACTAAACTTGTATAGAATATATCTCTATTTTTATAAATTCTATTCTTATAGAAATAATATAATGAAAATAAAAATAATGCTAATGGAAAAAGTTCGTAGGGTCGATGTATAGGAATATTGTCAATCACAGAAAAAGGAAAAATAACATAAAGTGAGCTTATAGCTACAATAGAAACAAATAAAGTAATTGTTATTAAGTAAAATAAAATCGATTTTGATAATATACTTTCATTATTCTGGTGAGAGGATGCTTGTTGTCGTTGTTGTTTTTGTTGTTGTTTACTTGAATTAACAGATAAAAAAGAAGTGTACTTAAAAATTGCTATAGCGAACATTGCACTAAGAAATAATCTTCCAGCAAACCAAGTCTGTGGAATAAAATATTTTAAGAATAAAATATTATCCATATTGAGCAAAGAAATTGTAACGTGTAAAAAGTCAATTAAAGCATTAACTAGAAAACCAATGCCAATAAATAGACTAAATTTATCATCGAAGGTACCAGCTCTAGAAATATAATAGAATGCAAGTATTCCAGCAAGGATTGTTCCAAATAATTCTATATAAAAATGATGTATAGGTGATGATACCCATAAATATTGATTGGCAGAAATCAGAGCAATTACTGAAAGATAAATTGAAGGAAGTATACCACTTAGCATATATTTTCTAATCAAATCGCTGTTGGAATACTTTAAAGTAGTTTAAGATTACATATATTAAACACGATAGCAAATATTTTTTCCTGCTTATATGATATTATAAGTAAATAGAATTAGAAAATATAGGCTAACTGGTATAAAATATATTTTAAAATATGACTTGTCTTATCATTAGTCTTTAAAAGGAAATTTAGTGGCAATGGATTAATCTATTCCTTTTATGTTTATATACTATATTTTATATGGATAAAGAAAATAAACATGGTATTACTTTTTTAATATATTATTTAATACTGAATGCAATTCTTATTAATTTAACAATTTTTTTACAGTATTTGTAAACTCTTTTTTATCAACAGGCTTTCTCATAATTTGTTCTTTTGATATTCCTGGAATTATAGTTGAAAATTCAACTAATATATCTAAAGCTGTTACAAAGAGAATCTTAATTGTAGGGTCTATAGATTTTATTTGTTGATATAACTGAATTCCATTCAAATTTTTCATTCTGATATCAAGTATTATTAATAAATGATTAAAATTGGAAATGTTTCTTATATAATTCAGGGCAAAAACAGGATCTATAAATGAAGTTACATCATAATCATTTTCTAAAAATAACTTGTAAGTAAAAAGTATATCTTCCTCATCATCGACTAAAATTACTCTTTTGGCACTATTTTTTTTATGAAAGCCTGGTTGTTTCTCACTAAGAGAGTTTTTATTACTAATTTCTATATCAGTGAGCTCTAAAATATTTTTTCTTTTTATATTATATGTAGGATACCGAATGTTTTCTGTTACCTTGAATTCACCATTATTTATAAAATTATACTTATTTATAATATTAGAAAAAGATTTTAAAATTCTATAAAAATTATCTCCAATAATTATCTCATTTGGAACACACAAAGAAGAAGAATTTATCTTTGAACAAAGATTTATAGTTGATCCAAATAAATCTATTTGACTGTAATCACCAACTAAAGCTAAATCTAATACACCATAATCTATAGTAATCCTATAGTTGAATGGAGGTAGGTGTTGCTTGGACAATTCTTGATTAACAATATATCGCTCATCTAAAATTTTAAATCCACAATCAATAGTCTCTCTAAAGACTTCCATATCCTTAAAATCAGTAGTTTTGGGAAAGTAGAATAATAAACAATCACCAATATTCTTAATGACTTTTCCGCTATAACTTTTAACTACTTCAGATGTTGAATTTATAAATGTAGAATAATATTTTCTAATATATTCTAAATTATCCATTGTAATAGTATTTTTAGTTGAATCTACCAAATCAACAAAGCCCACACAACTTTTTATAGAGTCACCTGAAAATCTTATTCCTTTAGAAGAAAAAAGTTTCAATCTTGAAAACTTCCATAATTCTTTAAGACAATATGAATATTTGTAAAATGAATATTAACTAAATAAGAATGAAAATATATCATATTCTGTTCCATGTAATAAATAAAGTCGCCATTCTATTAAAAGAAGTTGATCAAATGAGTCTCGTTTCATTTACAAATCTATCTAATTTTATATATAATATCTGTAAATAAAATTTACAATTGTCATTGTTTTAATAATAAAAGATGATTATAGAAAGAAAATTTAAAAGATGTTTTTAATAACAATACTACTATAACAAAATTTTTAGGCACCGAAAATTAATAAGTTTTATTGATGGTATTGTCCTTTTCTATTACCATCAACGGTAAAATTACCGATTGGCTTTTGAATAGAGACTAGGAGATCTTTTTTTTCTATTAATTTGGATAGTATTATATCATTTGTTTTCTTTCTAACTGTTATATATTCTTTCATTTAAAACTAATAACTGATCTAATAAATGAGCCAATGCATCTTCCTTTACCTTGTTATTTTCTCTCAAAGATTGATTTATTATTTGAAGCTTTTCTATCTTACTTTGTAGATAAGCTCCTTGTCTCCAATTGTAGAACATTTAAAATGTTAGATATGGTTCAATTTTCTTGAATAATATCAAATTGTATAAACCCCGAAATAACGCTATAGGCGAATCCCACTCCCCGCGCTTATCTTGGGGGTTTCCTCCAAAAATATTATAAGATTTAATACGAGATCCTTATCGTTATATAAACAAAAAGAAATAAAGGAGAAGGATGAAATTTGACTCACAATATACAAAAACAAAGACGATTCATCACTCAAGCTGAAGAAAAAGAGTCAATTACAAAATCACTTCTAAAAAATATTTTAAAAACAGTCTTATCAATTTATCTAAGAAAAATATACAAAATTCTGTATTTGATGGTGAAATAATATTGGGAAAATTAGAAGAACTTAAAATATTTCTTTTAAATATTATAGATAAAGATTCAATTATAGTTTTTTCAATCAATAACCCTGAATGGATAAAAAAACAGTATAGCGAATAGAAAAAGAACTAACTGCAAATATATTATAGTTAGCATTTATAAATAGAAAGCAATATGTCGGATTGACCAGTCTCTCTTTGATAGAACCACCTAAGGTTAAGCATGAAAAGAGAAGTAGTTGGAAGATTTTAATCGACTATTATAGGTTTGAAATTTTTACTGAAAACTTCAATATCACTACCTCCTATATCATGACATTCATAAGTATCATGAATTTGTACATAAAGTGGGTAAAAATTTAATTTTGCCGTAGTATAAAATATTCAGAGTCACATAAAAACATTAGTAAAAAGGCGTTTTTATTAGAAAAATATGTTAACATTGATGACATTGATTATCACTTTATAATAACACTATAGAAAAAAGAAGTTTTACTATTACATATAGATTTCTAATATTAAATTCTATAGAATATTTTGATAATACTAAAATAATTAGTTTTTTAGTTTATTTGTTTTAGAATCACTAAAAAATTGGATAATGACAGGACCTAAGACATTCAATACATCTAGAATAAAAGAGATCTGAAATGGTAATAAGGAACTATTTTGTTGTGCAATGAACTTTGTCTTTTGTAGTGCATCTTCAAGTGAACATCCTTCAGATAAGGATCTTAGGAATTCGTATGTAACTTTTTGACCTAGTGGAGTTTTTAATAGTTGTGGTGTAAGTAGATCCGTCCTTTTTTTAATATTATTGAACATTTGTTTTTATGATTAGATTTGCTTTATTAATTTATCAATTATTTTCTAAAAAAATCTTAGTAACTAAAATCAATAGATAGTTAAAGTTAGAATAAATATTTTAATAGATGATAGAAGAACCAATATTTGATAGATAAGGTTTCAAATTCTACTCCATGCGCTTATCTTGGGATTGTACAAAATTAATAAAAATGAGGAAATCAAAGATTCTTCAAGAAAAACAAGATTGACATACAGGAAATTAGGAAACTAGTCTCCAACCAAGAAGAAAAAGAAGAACAAGAGATTGTTATTTTATATAGAAAGATAAATTCTATAACAAAAACTTAATTATTTAAAGAGTATAAACTATAATGGATAATAGAAAATCCAAAAGAATAATTGAAAATTCTTAATTTAAAAATTTGAAAAGGTTCTCTACAAGTAAAGAAAAAGCTATCCAATTATTCAAAGAGTATTCATTAAGAAATATTTTGAATGTGATATTATATACTAAACTCTAATACTTATTATATATGTTATTTTAACTTAATATCTTATTATATATAAAAACTCGAAATAAAATATATAGGATATTATAGTTATATAACTTTGATAATATAATGATAATTATAAAAAATCAGTAATTAAATGATTTCTACTATTTTTAATTAATTTTTTAATTTCTTTTGTGTAAGTTTTTTCTGAAGGTAGCCTAGAAAAATTACAAAATTGATTTAAAAAATCTATTTCTTCCTTTAACAAAAAATCAGTATCTAAATCTTCATTAACTCTAAAAAGATAGTTATATACTAGTTTTTGATTAATTTGTTCTAATATTATAAGACTTTGATATATTCTAGCTATGTCTGAACTTTTGTTAGTTATCTTGTTGTTTATTAGCAATTTAATAAAACTTCTCTTTGGGATATTGAATATGCCATTCATTATGCATCTATTAAATATAGATAATACTTCAAAATAATCTTCCTTTCCACTATATCCTATTATTGTTGTTGGAAGAAGTTTTAATATTTGCAAATTTCTCTTTATAACATATTTTTTGTCTATTACCAAATAAGATCTACCAAAGGTAAGAATGGCATTTAATATTTGATTAGGAAGTCTTTTATCAAGTATGTCACTATCAGATTTTATCTCTACTGGTATAAATGTTATATTTTCAATTTTACATTTCTCTTTTTTTGAAAATTCAGTAAATTGCTGTGTTCTCATAAAAATATTCTGATGTATATCATAATCTAAATCTAAATGTTCATATTTCATTTGTTTAGATGAATAATGGGTTTCTTTTTTTGTACCTTCTTTATGAATTAAAGCAATTACTAAATCAAAATTACGAAAATATCCTTCTTCCTTAATCTTAATCTCATAAATTTGAGAATTTGAAAAGGGTAGAAGATGATTGTTATTGATATGACCATTTTTAATTGATCTCTTAAATAAATTTTTTAGTTCCGCTTGATTCATAGTTATCAAAATAATACTATTTCTAAATAATAATCTATCAATCATAATTTGATTATATCTTTATCATTTACTGATATACTTTGATACTTTATTTAGACATAAATAAAAATTAATTGCAGTAAAATTGATTAAAAAAATTTATTCTTCTAATAATGACTAGTTATTGTAGTAATCTAACTACTTATTCATTACCTTTATTATTCTTTGCTAGTCTAGTGATGCTTCTAAGTGATTTTTTCCTCTTTTAGTATAGATCTAATCTTACTTCCAAATCCTTTATATTTAATAGGTCGTCTTAAGATAAATTACCATTATCTTTTAACTGGATAATGAAATATAATTCTTGTTGGATGTGGTATGTAATTGTACATATAGAAACGAAGAATTGTATTCAGTTATATAAGTCAAGTGCCTCAACTGATGTCATATCATTTTAACTAATAGGTCTAAATTCTTGAATAGTTAAAGCTTAAGGTATCCAGAATATCGTAATTATATGTACCATGTTTCTAAACTCAACCTCACTACAGCACAGAAGAACAGTCTAAAATCATTGATGAAAAATACTACTACAGACAAGAGACATTATCGTAGATTAATGGCAGTAATCCAGAAGAGCAATGGTAGAACTTTTGAAGATACAGCAAAGGAACATTGTGTGAGTATCAGAACAGTCCAAAGATGGATATCAGCATATTTTCAGATGGGAACAAAAGGATTAGAGATTAGGAAACCAATCAGTACAAAATCCCGTATAACAGACGAAAACAGGGAGATCATGCTCTCTGTACTTTTTAACGATCCCAATATTTTTGGTTATATCAGAAACACCTGGAGTCTGAGGTCACTTGCAAAATGTCTTACAGAAGAACTTGACATTCCAATCAATCAGTTTCAGACACCTTCAAAGGATACTAAAAGATATGGGTATTAGATGTAAAAGGCCAAAACTGGAACTTGAACATGACGATGATGGACTTGATTATGAAGAAGGAAAGAAAAAAGTAAAGAACTACAAAAACAAGTAGCATCAGCACTCAAAAAAAAGAGAGAGTGATGTTGGTCTTTGAGGATGAAACTATAGTAACACAGAAACCATGTATAAGAAAGTCGATGAGTTTTGAAGGTGAACAACAAAAAATTAGACATAATGGCAGTAGAAAGAAATTCTCAATGTACATATATCCATGCTATGGCCTGAACAGAACCTGTTGTATAATTTCTATGATAAATCAAATTCCACCAATACGATAAACCATCTTGAGGAGAATCTTAGATATGTAATGAAAAATAATGGTTGGAAAAGAATTGTACTTGTATGGGATAATGCATCATATCATATAAGCAAAATTACAAGAGAATATATCAATAGACAGAAAAAGACTGGCTCACTGTAATACATCTTCCAAAGAGGGCTCCATACCTGAATCCAAATGAAAGAAAAGTAAATCAGAAGATAAAATCAGATGTACGTGCAAACAGATTCTATACTAATATAGAAGAACAAAAAGATGCAATATCAGAATATCTGGATAACAGATTTGGAAGATGGTATAATGACATTAATGATGACACTTGACTTATATATAATATCGATTGCATTCATTTTCTTCCTTCTTTTTGCATAATAGATCTATTGCGTAATTAACGATCATGTAAAATATTACATATCTGATCTAAGATAAAAGAGAATAATGTTATTAAATTTATAAAATTTACAAAAATTAATTTAATTTTCAGAATATGATTCCTTCCTAATTACGCAAAAGATCTAATATATGGATAATAATAATCATCAAAACTCTCTGTTCTATCCTTAAAGTATTGATTGATTCCTTCCTAATTACGCAAAAGATCTAATATATGGATAATAATAATCATCAAAACTCTCTGTTCTATCCTTAAAGTATTGATTGATTCATTCCATTATGCTTCTTCTGAAATGGTGTATGTAAATAATGTTTTAATCCAATTACGTTACATACTTCTTATGGATACCATGTTCCACCATCAATTATGTATATACCATATCTTTTCCATATTTGTCAATAAGAGATCGAATAAAATGCACAGCAACAAACATGTTTCTCTTTCCTTCTCTGATATCTAGATTCCAATCAAATCTATATACTGTTTAAATTGCAATCCATAACTAAAAAAAGTGATGATTACCAATCTGAATAACAGTTTCATCTATCTCTATGATGAATGCAGTTAATCTTTTTCCTCTTGTAGAGATGGTATGAAGAAATCTCTGAATCCAGTTCCAGATAGATACATAACTCTCATTATTTTTATCTCTAAAGATTACTAATGTCTTAGACGTATTAAGACTTTAACTAAGAAAATACAAATACAACGGGAGTACATTATAATAATTGTGGATGTTCTTTACTTCTTTCAAATAAGCTAATTACCATAACAGATTAGAAATAGGACATTCACAGCTAAATCTATTTCCCTAAATTAACACAGCCATTTACCATTTTTAGATATTGCACCCAATACCTCCTACTACTAATGTGTAACTTCTCCTTCTGCTAAATATAAAAAAATCTAATATCTCTTGAGTGTCAGGTTCTTCACCAATATATGTTTCCATAATTTTTGCTACCTTTTTTTGATATTTCTTCTGCAATTGAGGAAATATTATCTTTATTGATGTTTATCTGATTCTATTAATTTCTCAACTACATTCTCAATTTCACGTTAATGATCATTATCTTCTTCCATTCTATTTAATTTTTTTTATATCTTCCTCTAATATTAGTCCGCGAGATTGTAGTTCATCTACTAAGTTAAGTATCATATTTTAGGCCAACAACCAAAACATCTAAGATATCTTCTTACATTACATAATAGATTATCTTCTGTTTCGTAGTTATAGTTTGCACATATATCTTTCTTGAGATTCCTGTTTACTTTTGTTTCTACTGGATTCAGAAATGGTGCCCGTGTTGGTAGAAATAGTACAGTTAGCCAGTCGTCTGATTGTTTTTCTATAAACTGTTTAGTCTTTTTACTAACATGAAAAGATGCATTGTCTATTACAAGAATAAATCTCTTGATACTTCTCTTGAGTACATATCTTTTGATGCTGTTTAGATGGTTTATGAAATCATTACTGTTTCTTGTTTTGCTTGTTGTAAATTTTATTTCATTCATAGGATAAAGAAGTGTGATGAATACATTGACTTTATCGTTAGATCCTTTATGAAGTATCTTTTGCTGTTCTCCTCTTCTCATATATGTTCTTGTTATGTATGGTTGTAGATGTAACCACGTTTCATCTTCAAATCCTAGTAGAATCTTTTTTTAAAAGAGCTGCCGATATCTTCTTGTACCCTTCTATCTTGTTCTTCTTTTCCTCATAATCTATGCCTTTTTCCAGTTCAAGTTTTGGCTGTTTGTATACTATACCCATATCATGAATTATTCTCCATGTTTGCATGGGACTGACATTCATTTCCAGTAATGTTGAGAGATAAGTAGCCAACAGCCTGATATTCCATGTATTTTTGAGATAGCCAAATGTTTTAGGAGACTTGTTCAATATGATGTCTTTTATCATCTCTTTGTTTTTGTCAGTAGATATTACTGGTTTTCTACCTGCATTCATTCTCTTGTTTCTTATTCCATCTAAACCATATTTTCTGTAATTGTTAATCCAGTCATACACATTACGGTAATTGACACTAAGGTTTTTGGCTATAGTTCTGTAAGGTATTCCTTCCATCTTTTGCTTTATAGCAGACGCTCTTCTGTATTCCTCTTTGTCACGAGGTACTCTTCATGAATCTATTCAGTTCCTTTTTCTGAGTATCAGATAATTTCAGAATATAAGATTTGGGCACATATCAATCTAAACATTCAGAGCTAAAGTTCTTTCTATCAGAGTATGTTAAAAATACTAATGCATGTTGATGATATATGAGATACTTAACTTACTTTTGAAGCAATTTCAAGTCTGAGCCTCACCAAGTTTTTGTTCTATACTTCTTTATTTACCATGTATTTTAATGGTTTTGATTTCTTATATTGATTATAATACAAAAATCCTTTATTAGACAAATAGATTAGTATTGTTACTATTGTATATACTATAAATATAATTAATTGAGTTTATAAATTTTTAATAAATGGACTAAATTCAAGTTTTTCAGATTTAATATTCTAATGCTACTAAATTTTCTGATCTGGAAAAATAGAGAATTCCATTTAATCATTATAAATTAAGAACAATTCTATAACTATTTGTCACAGTAGTTATTTTATTAACGGTAGTACTATAACCTATATAAGTATTAATAATTATAATAAAATAGAATGGTATCGTTAGAAACTGGAATTGCATTAATAATAATTGGAATAATTTTGATATTTTTAAACCGAATTCTTCCTTCACTTCCCGCACGATTAATGTATATAATAGGCTCTATTCTTTTAGTGATAGGTATAATTTTGACTATACTATATTTGGTTGGAATGGTGATATAAATATAATTAATAGAAAAATCAATTTCAATTTTTACGTTTTTTTTAGTTACCAATACGTATTGATATAAACTAAGGGAACTTAATAATAATATATGATTATAAAGAATTAATAATAATTTAAAAGATAATTCAAATCATGGTTCTAAAGTTGTTCACTTTTCCTAACATTTGAAGTTTGAGTAAAGTAGATTTATTTAACAATAATTCTTTATCTATATAGGATAATGTATATAATAACCTATAATTTTTCTTTTTTGTGTTATTTAAATATACTGCTTTAATATTTAAAGATAAATGATTTTTTTATATATTCTAAATAACTATTTAATTATATAATAAACTTTTGTTAATGCAATTAAAAATAAATAGATTCAAAAACTAATTTACATTTATTTTATATAATAAGTTATTTATAATTTACAAACCTATAAATTTATTTCTTCCACGTTCAGTTAAACGAATTCTTCCTTCTTCGATATTCCCAATAAATTCTATATCAGATTCTTGTTTATTAGAAATTTCTTTTATTTCATTTTCGATATCCGAATAATTATATGAATATAATGCTGCTTCCCAAATTTCTTTAATTGTGAAAATATTAGTTTTATCATTCATAATAGCATCTTTATCTCTAAAATATAATTCTCTCATAAAGCTATCTAGAATAGTTTTTCTTTCATCTTCTGAATAAATAGCATTCAATTTATAATAAAATGAATATAAAATACTAAATTAACTTTTGCATGTTGATGATTTTTAATATTTTTTACAAATATTTGATATATGTATATTTCTTTAAAAACGATTAACTACCGTAATTTAATTACACATGTTCTCACTAATAAATTACATTTAAATATCTTTAGTTTCATAATTTTCTTTCACAATTTTATTTATAATTAACAAATTTTATTATTATTTGAAAAAGTAACATAACTTTATTTTGCAATTTATTCATATCTATAACTGAACATTTTATTTTAGATTTTTAGAAATTTATTTTATCATAAGACAATACATTTTTAAATTACTTTATTTTATATATTGTAAGGAAGGATTAGATTTAGGTAAAAGAAAAGTTTTGAATGAGGCTGAACTAAAAGAGCTTGTTATGCCTCATGAAGGAGAAATGTTTGGTAGAGTTATAAAGTTAGTAGGAGGCGATAATGTTATTGTAAAATGTACTGATGGTAAAGTACGTACATGTCGTATTAGAGGTAAAATCAAAAGACGAATGTGGATAAGAGAAAATGATCTGGTGCTACTTGCACCTTGGGATTTTCAATCTGAAAAAGCAGATATTGTTTGGAGATATATAGCGGCTCATGCTGATAAGTTAGAACAAGAAGGTCATTTACAAGGTTTAAATAAATAATAAATTTTAAGTATTTAATTTTTACTATTATACTTTTAATTTGTATGATTTGGTATAATAAATAAATAAAAATTTTTTGCATTGAAAATAAGTTTTTGTCATATTCTTACATATATGTTATTTCTTTTTAAAAATTGTTTTACTTTTTTAATAGTTGACTTCTCATAATGAAATATAGATGCTGCTAAAGCTGCATCTACATTTGTTTTTTGAAAAACTTCTACCATATGTATTGGTTTCCCACATCCTCCGGAGGCTATGACTGGTATACTTACCTCTTTGCAAATGGCTTTATTTAATTCTAAATCATATCCTTCTTCTGTTCCATCTGCATCAATACTTGTTAAAAGGATTTCACCTGCTCCAAGTTCCTCTACCTTTCTGGCCCACTCTATTGCATCTATGCCTGTTTTTTCTTTTCCTCCATATATCATAACTTCAAACCAATAAGGATTATTTTGTTTTCTTTTACGCTCTTTGTTACCTTTTAAAATTTTTCTAGAATTAACATAAGAATAATTTTTTTTAACATCTATTGCTACTACTATACATTGTTTTCCAAAAATAGACATTAATTCTGTAATTAATTTTGGATTTTTTACAGCAGATGTATTAATTGAAACTTTATCAGCTCCGCTTAACAAAATATCTCTAGCATCTTCTAATTTTTTGATACCTCCACCTACAGTAAAAGGTATATCTATAACCTTAGCAACATTGTGTACTACATTTTTAATAATCTCTCGTTTTTGCTCTGAAGCAGTTATATCAAGAAAAACAAGTTCATCTGCTCCCTGGTGACTATATTTTTTTGCAAATTCAACTGGGTCCCCTGCATCTTTTACTTCTTTAAAATTAATACCTTTAACTACTCTACCATTGTTTACATCGAGACATGGGATAATTCTTTTTGCTAAGGTCATTTTTAAACTATTGCTATTGCCTTTTTTACATCTATTTTTCCATCATAGATAGACTTACCTAATATGACAGCAGAACAACCAATGTTTTTGACTCTAATTATATCTTCAATACTAGATATTCCACCACTTGCAATTATTTTTGCTCCATTTACGTTTGAAGCATAGGAAAGCGTATCTAAATCTGGACCACTCAAAGTTCCATCTCTGTCAACTGTTGTGAGTAAAAATTCTTTAACGCCTTTGGCCATAAAAAATTTTATAGCTTCAATTACTCTAAATCCAGATGGTTGCCTCCACCCATCAATCATGATGATACCTTTATTTTGATCTATTGAAATTACTATTTTTTCTACTTTATCCTTTGATAATTGTTGTAATACTTGTGGATGTTTGTATGCCAATGTTCCTATAACAATTTTTTCTGCTTTTTTTTCAAACATTTTGTTAATGGCATCAATAGATCTTATTCCTCCAGCTACCTGTACTGGAATTTTTATTGTATCTATTATTTTTAAAATAATTTCTGTGTTATTTTTATTATTATTCCATCCTGTAGTCAAGGTAGCATCAAGATCTACAACATGAATTATATCTGCACCTTGAGTTTCCAATTTTTCTGCAATTTCTATAGGATTATCACTATAAACAATTTTATTTTGAAGTTTTCCTTTAACTAATCTTACTACCTGTCCTTCCAGTATATCAATTGCAGGTATTATATTCAATATTTACCACCACACACTCTCAAGAAATTCTTTATTATTTTTGCTCCATTTATACCTGATTTTTCAGGATGAAATTGTGTGCCAAAAAGATTGTTTTTCTCTACAACTACTGGTATATTCCCTCCATATTGAGAATTAGCAACTATTACTTTTTTATCTTTTGGAAGAATACGATATGAATGAACAAAATAGGCCCAACATCCATCTTTTAATCCACGTAGAATTTTACACTTTTTATCTGCAATTTCTATATTATTCCATCCCATATGAGGTATTTTTACCTTTTTTCTTGGAAGCATAATTACTTTTCCATTTAAAATTTTTAAACCTTCTAACTTTCCCTCTTCGCTATTATTAAATAACATTTCCATTCCTAAACAAATACCAAATACAGGAAAATCTTTTTCAACTAAATTATCAAAATCATTTCTGTATGGTTCTATCGATTGAATAGCTGGATCAAAGTTACCTACTCCAGGAAGAATTAATCCATCGTATCTATTAATATTTTTTAAAGATTTAATTATTGAAACTTTTTTTGCTCCATTTCTATCCAAAGAACATTTTAAACTATAAAGATTACCTGCACCATAATCAAAAATTGCAATATCATTCAATATTACATTACCCCTTTTGTACTTGGAATATCATTTCTTTGATAATCTATACCTGAAGCCATCCTAAATGATATTGCAAATGACTTTACAGCTGCCTCTATTTTATGATGGTCATTTTCGCCATATTGTATATTAATATGAGTACATGCATTAAGATTTTGTATTAAACTTTCTATAAAATGTTCCAAATCCTCTCTTGCAATTCCTTCTATTTCCTCTCTTGTTAATTCTAAATTTACTTTATGAAATTGTCTTTTGATTAGATCAATTGCTGAGATTGCCATTACTTCATCCATTGGAATTATTGCATATCCATATCTTCTAATTTGTGTTCGATTTGATAGTGCTTCATTTAGTGTCTGAGAGAGAGTTATAGCAACATCTTCAATTAAATGATGAGCGATATTATCATTTGATTTTGCCTCTAAATCAATATCTACCATACTATGCTTTCCAAAAGCTGAAATTAAGTGATCTATAAATGGAATTCCAGTTTTAATTTCAACTTTCCCAGAACCATCAATATTAACGCTCACTCTTACATCGGTCTCTTTTGTAAATCTTTCTTTGGTTGACATTCTTTTTCGAGATTTATCCAAGTTAAGAGGTTCCGAATTCAACTAACACAATATTCCTATGATACTTTATTTAATATATGTGGTAAATTATTTATACTTTTAATTATTATATCTACTTTTTTCTCCATAAAATCATTGATTAACTCATGTGGATTACTACTACAGCCATATATTCCACAAAAAATAATATTAGTTTTTGTTTTGTTAAAGTTTTTTTGATTTAATTCTTCTTCTGCTTTTCTAGCCATTATTAAATCTTCAACAGAGTCTCCGCAATAGAGAATATCATTTCTTGTATTAATTTTGTTTATTACTTTTTTTAATCCATATGGATTTGGTTTAGCATATTTTCTATCCTCATCTTCAAGAAATACACTATTATTCTTCTCATTTAACAAATAAAATTTATTATCTAGTGCATAGGCTGTTGCAATCTTACTTCTGCCTGAAACCATGGCAATATTACCATTAAATCTTTCTTTTATCTTTCTAATCGTATTATCTGTAATCACTATCCTATCATTTTCGATGAATGGTTTTCCAAAATAATATTTTGGTTTAATTCCATATCTTTTTAAAAATAATTCTTGTCCATAAAAAAATTCATCAAATACAGTAGAAATGATACTATCTCCAATATTTCCTGGATAATTCAAATAACCAAGAATTTTATGAATATTGATTGAGTGATTAGAAGAGGTTTTTTTATTTGATGTTAATTTTTTAATATATTTTTCAACTGAATCTATTCCAGTCTCATCAGCATGTTCTGCTACCTCAATCAAAAAATTTTCAAGATTAGAATTTTCAAGTTCGGGATATGATAATAGTGCCAAGCTAATTGCATAACTTGTATCAATGTCATTGTTAAAACCTCCAGTTTGTCTGAATTTCAAAATTATTTTATCTGTAACTAAATCTTTCAAATTGTCTCTTTTAATCATAATTCCAACGACAAATTGAACTGTTTTTTTTATTGCCTCATTATAAGATTTTGTTACATCAATTAAAACTCCATCGATATCAAAAATAATACAGCCAATATTAAAGTATTTTTTGGTTGTAAGAATAAAATTATTATTATTTATCTTTTGATACATTATGTTACCTTAGATAATGAACTTATAAATTTATTATTCATTCTTTTTGTACCAATAGTTACCCTGATATGACCACCTTCTCTATCCTTTATCATTCCTATTGCTTTAACTGATATCTTATCTCTTTTTAATTGAGTTAAAATACGTTCATATTTATTTATGTCAGAAACTTGAAAAAAAATAAAATTGGAATCAGTTTGAAAAACCTTTAGTTCATTATTTGTTTTGTTTAAATAGTCTACTATCCTTTTACGTTCTTTTTTAATAATTTTAATAGTTTTTTCAATATATTTAGAATTCTTTAATATTTCATTTCCTATATTCAATGAAATATTATTTATTGCATAAGGATATTGTATGATATTCTTAAATATAGATGAGAAATTTTCGTTAGCAATACAATAACCCAATCTTGCTCCTGCTAATCCAAATGCTTTAGATAATGTTCTTAATATTATAATATTTTGACTTTTGACTGTTTCAGAAAAAAAAGAGTAGTTAGCAAAATCTATATATGCTTCATCTAAAATTATTAACTTATCATCAAGATTTTTAAATATATCTATTAATAATTCCTTATCAAATTGATTGCCTGTAGGATTATTTGGTGAACAAATATATATTATTTCAGATTTTTTTGCACTTTGAATAAATTTTTTTTTATCAATGGAATTATCTTGTAAAAGAGGTATTTTGTCTATTTTCATAGAATATAATTGGCATCTGTCAATAAAATAAGAAAAAGTAGGAGTAAAGGTAGTTACTCTTTTTTCTTTTCCAAAGGCTGATAGGATTAAATCTATTATTTGATCTGAACCATTTCCAATAGCTAGATTTTTTTTATCTATTTTAGTGTATTTCGAAAGTTGTAAATAAAAATTATCAAGTTGTTGTAAGGGATATTTTCTTAAATCCTCTTTTTGTATAGCTTTAATTGCTATTTTTTTGATAAAGTCTTTTTTTAAAACAAGATTTTCATTTGCATCAAGTTTTAATCCTTTACTTTTTACTGGTTTTATATAACAATTTAGTTTTCCTATTTCAATTAATTTTGATTCAAACCATTTATCCATATATTACCAGTCATCTTCCATTTTTTTTGATTTCAGCTGTCTCTTACTCTTTCTTTAACAGCTTTATAATGATTAATTAATCCTTCCTCTTCAGTTATTATCTTGACAAAAGGTTCAATTTCCTCAATCTCTTTTTTTGAACTTTGAACTATATTTGAAATTCGAACAAAATCCAATATTGATAAAGATGTTCTCGATTTACCAAATCCCATAGTAGGAAGAACATGATTTGATCCTAGACAATAGTCACTTGCAGCAGATGGAGTATTTTCTCCAACTAAAATAAGTCCTGCAGATGTAATTTTTTTAACTATTTTTAATTCATTTTTGGCCATAATTTGTAAATGTTCTGGAGCTATTTCATTAACAAATTCTATTGCTAAATCTTCATTTTCAGATATGGCGATAAATCCATTTTCACGTAGACTATTTGTAACTATTTCCTGACGTGAGATCTTTCTTGCTAAGATGCTATTAATTTCTTCTTCAACTTTGTTTGCAAATTCATGTGAATTAGTTACTAATCCACACAATGTATCTTTACTATGTTCTGATTGAGAAATTAAGTCTAAAGCAACATATTTTGCATTAGATTTATCATCTGCATAAATTACTAATTCAGTAGGACCTGCTAACATATCTATTGATACTATATTCGAAACTAATAATTTTGCAATTGTTACATATATTCCACCTGGACCTACAATCTTGTCTACTCTTTTGATACTGTTAGTCCCAAATGCCAATCCTGCAATGCCTTGTGCTCCTCCAACTTTGTATATCTCATTAACTCCACAAATATCAGCAGAAACTAAAGTAAGGGGGTCTATTTTTCCATCTGTCTTGGTTGGTGATATTGCTACTATTCTTTTAACTCCTGCTAATTTTGCTGGTGTTACACACATTATTAGTGTACTTGGATATCTGGCAGATCCTCCAGGGACATAACAACCAACACTAGAAATAGGTTGAATAATGCGTTGTATGTTTTCACTTTGTGGATATAAATATGATATTTCTTTAAGATGTTCTAAAAGAATAGTCTCATTTCTTATCAATCTGTCTCTAATAAGTCTAATAGTTTTAATATGATCATCAGAAATACAATTGTATGCTTCTTCTATTTCTTTATTATTAACCTTAAATGAATCGAGTTCTACTTTATCATATTTAGAAGTATATTTTTTTATAGCATCATCACCATACTTTCTAACATTTTCTATAATTTGTCCTGTTTTTTTAATTACATCTTCAGAAAAATTACTAGATATGTTATAACGTACACCATCTACATCTAATTTAGCATTTTTAATTGTAATTCTCTTCAATTATTCTTCTTTATCTATGTTGATTTCTTCTAATGGTAATATTTGTCTTGGTTCTGATACTACTAAACCCTGTGCTAATTTTCTCATAATTGGAACAATTTTTATAAATTCGTTCTTATCTATTATGGTATTCACTCCATACCATCCTTCTTCGCTTAAATTGCTAACTGTAGGTCTCTTTAATGCTGGTAAAGTAGAAAGTAATTTATCTAAATTTTCTTTTTTAACATTAACAAAAATATGCAGCTTTTTACGTGCTTCTACTACTCCTTTTAATAATGCAATCATGTCTGCTATCTTCTCTCTCTTTTTATTATCTTTAAGAGAATTTTTATTTGCAATTAGAACAGACGTAGATTCCATAATTGTATCTATAATTTTTAAATTGTTCTGAGCTAGAGTAGTTCCAGTTTCAGTAATATCACATATGGCATCTACATCTTCAGGTGGCTTAGCTTCTGTAGCCCCAAAAGAGAGAAAAATTTGAATCTTTTTATTTTCACCAATCCTAAGCCAAGGAGTAATAATCATAGGATTGCTATTCCCAAAATATTTTTGGTAGGCAAGTTTGGATTTTATATAATTTGCTGTAGTCGTAAGATATTCTGCAGATATTCTTAGTGGTTTATCATTATTTACATGTTCTATAATCATCTCATCTAAATTATTAAATTGAAAACTTTCCGGTATGGCTATTACTTGTTTAACTCTGCCATATTCTAAATCAAGCAATATTTTTACATCTGCATTTGCTTCTCTAATCCAATCTCTCCCCGTAATTCCAACATCATACAATCCCTCTTGTACATAAGTAGGAATTTCCTGTGGCCTAAGAAGCTTAACTTCTATATCTGGATCACTTAACTTTATCCTATAAGTTCTTGCTCTTCCACTTACTTTTTGCCATGCTTCTTCGAGAATCTTAAATGTTGCTTCTTCCATGGTTCCCTTAGGCACAGCAAATTTTACTATATGAGTCATAAGTATAACAAAAAATTTTTCTTCCTATCTGATATATATCTACTTATTACTAATTTTCATTTTTATTAATTAATTCGATTATTTCTTTGGCTTTATTTACAGTAACATTATTTTCTTGGATAAGTTTGCTTACAATGATATTGATTTGTTCTTCATCTGTTGCTCCTGCAGTTATGGCTATATTTCTTGCATGTAATCTCATATGTCCTTTCTGAATTCCTTCGTCTGCTAAAGCACGAATCGCAGCAAAATTTTGAGCTAGACCTACTGCTACCATTATTAAAGCAAGCTCTTTGGCTTTCTTTATATTCAATATTTTCAAAGATATTTTTACATATGGATGTACTGAGGTTATTCCACCTACTATTCCTATAGCCAATGGAATCTCAATTTCTCCAACTAGATCTCCTTCTTTTGATTTATACCATTTAGTCAAAGATCTATAATTTCCATCTTTAGAAGCATATGCATGTGCAGCTGCTTCTATAGCTCTAACGTCTTGTCCTGTTGCCATAGCTACTCCATCAATTCCATTCATTAAACCTTTGTTATGTGTAACAGCTCTATATATATCAGAATATGCAAATGCATATGCATATAAAATTCGTTCTACTCCTTTTGAACCTCCAATCACTTCTTTTGGAAAAATAGCTTTACACCTAGCCATTCTTTTTGTTGAATAATTTGACAAAATTTTTAAAATAACTGTACATTTAGTTATTTTTTCTAATTCTGGAGCAATTAATTCACACATTGTATTAATTACATTTGCTCCCATTGCATCTTTTGTATCTATAACTAATTCTATTATCATCATATATCCCATTTTATTAATGCTTTCATCAGAGATTTCCCTTACTTGTAAATCAATAGCATGTACAGATCTACTTTTTGAATTTGCTATTTCCAGTAACTTTTCTTTATTATTTAATATTATTTTTTTTACTCTATCTCTTTCTTCCTTATAAAAAAATTTGTCTTTATCATCATTCCTTTTATCTCTTGAAATTAATTGGATTTGCCCAATCATGATGGAATTATCTGCTTCAGCTAAAAACCCTCCTTTTATACTTGCAATTTTTGCGGCTTTACTTGCAGCAGCAATAACAGATGGTTCTTCTATAGCCATTGGAATCAAATATTTTCTTCCATTTATAACAAAATTAGTAGCAATCCCTAATGGAATTGGTATAAATCCAATTGCATTTTCAATCATATTGTTAACTTTATTAAATTCGAAATTCTTTGGAAAGTCCTGAAATATTTTTGAATCTTGATCGGTAAGCTGAGCTTCTTTTTTCAAAAATTCCAAACGTTCTTTATGTTCTAACTCATAAAATTTTTTGAAGTTTTTGTCATCATTTTTCTTACTGTTATTTTTCTCGTCCACATAAGGTTATGGTTTAAGTATTTTTAAAATTTTATCATCGTTAGCTTGGATAATTCCTCTTCCATCTGTATTGCTAGTTAGTACATATAATGTACCATCATTAGATTCAACAATATCTCTAAGTCGACCATAACCTACTAATATATTATGTTGTTCTCCTGATTCGATGTCTATTTGTCTTAGATGAGAGCCTTTGAGAGTTGTTACAATTAGATCATTTTTATACCCTAGTTTATCTGATGAAGCAAACGTTATACCAGAAGGGGCAACTGCAGGATTAAAACAAACAATAGCTTTTTCAGAAGTATTTGTTCCTTTACATTCTTCCATTGGCCACCCATAATTCTTTCCTGGAATGATTAAATTAATTTCATCAAATCCTGATGAACCATGTTCTGATGAATACATTTGTTTTGTTTCAGGATGCCATGCAATTCCCTGAACGTTTCTGTGTCCATATGAATAAATAGGAGAGTCTTTAAATGGGTTATCCGAAGGAATAGATCCATCTGGATTTACTCTTAATATTTTACCTGCAAGTGAAGAGAGGTTTTGTGCTAACTGAGGATCAGAAGCATCACCGGTGGCAATATATAGCTTTTCATCAGGTCCAAACTTTATTCTTCCTCCATTGTTATATGGTGACCCTGGAATAGAATCAATTATTATATTAGATTTAATAATTTTATTATCTTTTTCTTTCAAAAGTAAAACTTTATTATAAATTTTATTATCTTTCAAGTAACTATGATAAATGTACATTAAATGATTTTCTGTAAAATTAGGATGAAGAGTAATTCCTAATAATCCTAAACCTCCATTTTGGGCAACTCTAATATAAGCTACTGGTTCATCAATAAGAATTCCTTTTGCATCAATTACCCTGATCTTTCCATCACGTTCAGTAAAAAATATTCTATTATCTTTTGCAATATCTATTGCCCAAGGTGTTGATAGATTTTCTGCAATTATCTCAATACCTTTATTTGGATTTGTTGTATTATTCAAGAATGAAGGCTCTGGGAGAGGAACAGTAGTATCTAAAGGAGATATAAAAATAGTAACTATTGCAGTTGTAACGACCAATATAGCTACTACCACTACTAATCTTTTATCCATTTAATGCGAATTTAATTGTTCAAGACTAATAAATTTCATATCTAGTTCTAAAATTGATTAGTAATTCTTTTAACATATAAGCGCAGATGAGGAGATTCGAACTCCTGATCGCCCGAAGGCGAATCGGCTTGCTCTTAACCTTGAAGATTGCTCAAGGCCGACGCATTATTGTGTTCTGAATAGAAGACCACTCTGCCACATCTGCACAAAAGATAGGTTGAATAGCCTACTATTATATTTTAATAATTCTAATATATTTTCATAATAATACCTATAACTATTAAGTTGACCAATTTGTAAAGCATTTTAATTGAATTATAATACTAATGCTAATGTTTTTTATAGAAAACATTTATTAAAATTTATTAGTTTTATTAATGTATTGTAAATATTATAATTTATTATTATAAAAATGGTCTAATCTATCAAAATTTTTTATTAAATGCAATTTAATGTGTATAACGATACATAACAATGGTAAATAAAATTAATAGATTTTACCAAAAACACTTATTTAATATTCTTAATCACATAAAATAGTTAAAATTGATTCCCATTAATAAGCCTTGGATAGATAATGAGGAGAAACAAGAAATTATTAAAGTACTTGATGAAAATGCTCTCACTAGCGCTGCTCGAGATGGAGGTAAAAGAGTTCAAGAATTTGAATCATCATTAAGAAGCTTTTTAAATGTTAAACATGCAATCGCTGTTAATACTGGTACTGCTGCTTTGCATGCCGCATTACTTGCTCTTGATATTAAAGCTGATGATGAAGTGTTGCTTCCTTCTTTTACTTTTGTAGCAACTGCCAATTCTGTAGTTGCATCTGGTGCTAAACCAGTATTTGTAGATATTAATACTAAAGATTATACTATCGACCTTCACGATTTAAAGAGAAAAATTTCTAAAAAAAGTAAAGCTATATTACCTGTTCATCTATACGGCCATCCTTCAGATCTTTGTGAACTAAATGAAATTGCAAATCAGTATTCCCTTTATATTATTGAAGATGCTTGTCAATCATTAGGATCAATTTATAAAAATAAACAAACAGGGACTTTTGGAACAATGGGATGTTTTAGTATGTATGCTAGCAAAGTCATGACATCTGGTGAAGGCGGAGCTATTGTAACAAATGATGATAAAATAGCAGACACATTAAAAATGATCAGAAATCATGGCATGGTTGAAGGATATGATACACGGATATTAGGACTTAACTATAGACTTCCCGAATTAAGCGCTGCAATAGCTAAAATACAAATGAAAAAATTGAAAACAATTCTGAATCTTAGAAGACAAAATTCTTTATTATTATCCAATTTACTAGAAACAATTATATCAAAATATAATATTAAAATTCCTGAAGAGGATCAAATAAAGAAATTTAATTGGTATCTTTATACACTAGCATTTAACAATTCCGATAATATAACTTTGCGAGATTATATTAAGGAAAAATTAATAGAAAATGGAATAGGGGCAGCTGTTTATTATGACCCTCCTGTACATAAAACTCCTTTTTATCAGAGATTTTCAATGAATAATAATAATTTACAAAATACTAATTGGTCAAGCAAACATGTTTTATCATTACCTGTTCATCCGGGGGTGTCTGAAATGGATATACAAAACATGGTAAATGTGCTTACAAGGGAATTACAAAATATTTATAAATAAATTAAAAGATTTATAATTATTTTTAAATAATACTATTAAATTAATTTTTTAATACTCTAGGACAAACTTTTTTATAATACTATGTGGTGACTTAGCAACAGGAATGGCATTAGATACTGGTGATACTGCATGGATGATAGTCGCAACAGGACTTGTCATGTTGATGACACCTGGTTTGGGATTCTTTGAAGCTGGCTTAATCCGATTCAAGAACGGACTTTCAGCAATAATGCACACGTTTTCTGGGTTGGCAATTCTTTCCACCCTGTGGTTTATTGTTGGTTTTACTTTGGTCTTTGGACCTACTCAAGGCGGGATAATAGGAGGATTGGACCACATGTTCTACAATGGGGTAGGAATACATGAAGGATATGGAGTAAATGTTACATTTCCTGGAGTGACTTTTGCAACATATCAGATGATGTTCGCTGTTATTACTCCTCTATTGATTTCTGGTGCATTTGCGGAAAGGCTGAAATATAGTTCCTTTTTCATATTCGCTATAGCTTGGAGCTTGTTCATTTACTTCCCAGTAGCTCATTGGATCTGGGGAGGCGGATGGTTAGCACAGCTTGGAGTATGGGACTTTGCCGGTGGTATAGTAATACATACTACCGCAGGTATGGCATCTTTAGCTGCTGGACTAGTACTTGGAAGGAGAAAGAATTATGGACCACAGATAATGATACCGCACAATCTACCATTAGCGGTAATAGGAGCTACTATGCTATGGCTAGGATGGTTTGGATTTAATGCTGGTAGTGCATTAGCTGCTAATGGCGTTGCAGGAAATGCTCTTTTAACATCGCAAATAGGTGCTGCAACATGTACGTTAGTATGGTTATTCCTATCATGGAAACGTTCAGGAAAACCTTCTGTAGCAGCCGTCATAAACGGTGCAATCGCTGGACTTGCTGGAATTACACCTACTGCTGGTTACATTACTGGACAAGATGCTTTTGTTCTGGGTATCATTCTAGGGTTTGGTTCATACTATGGTATAGTATTGTTTAAAGAAAAATTAAGGATAGACGATGCATTAGATGTTAGTTCCGTTCACGGTGTAACAGGTATATTGGGTGCTTTAGCAATAGGAGTAGCTGCTAGTCCTCTAGTAATGCCGAATGGACCTGTCGGATGGTTACATGGAAATCCAGCACAACTAGGTATACAAGCATTTGGAATTGCCGTAGCTGGAGCCTTTGCATTCGCTGTATCGGTAGCAATTTTCAAGATAATAGACAAGACTATTGGCCTAAGAGTATCAGAAGAAGAAGAAGAAGCAGGCTTGGATATAACTCAGCATGCAGAAAAAGGATTCAATGACTAGTCTCCAAAATTTTTTTATTTTTCTTTTTTAATTAATATCGTAAATAAAAATAATAACCTCATTCTATAAAAGTGTATTATCAATTACTTTATAGTTTTAAATTATATAAAAATCTGTTTTTATTTCACACATCATTTATATAATATATGTTCATGGATAAAATAGATATAAATGCCAATAGATCCAGACTTTCCAAAAAATCATCAAGTGATTGGTAAAATCCAACTTTCTGATGGTGAACATTTTCACTATAGATGGGGACCAGGTAAACAAGGTGAAGCATCCGAAAATGAAGAAGTAAAAGCAGCATATGCTGCAAGAGGCGAAGAACAAGAGCCACTAGGTGTAAGTGGTACCATGGTAGCCGTTGATTGGGACTCTTGTGTAGCAGATGGTGCATGTATTGAAGCATGTCCAGTTCAAGTATTTCAATGGTATAGGACAGAAAAAGATGTTCCTGCCAAAGATGCACATAGCGAAACATATGAAGGAAGTGGCTCTACAGTAAAGGAAGAGAGAAAAGACTATACAGATAAAGCAGATCCTATAAGAGAACATGATTGTATCTGGTGTATGGCTTGCGTTTCAGTTTGTCCACCACAAGCAATTAAAGTAGATCAAGCATCATTAGAATTCCATGAAAGAGCAGCAGGAACATTCAATGAAGCACTTTCAAAAGGTAGCGCACCACCACCACATGCTCACTAAATCTTTTTTTTATTTTAATTGCAATAAATTATACTAGTTCTTTTAAAAAGTAGGTCATTTTAGTTTATATATATTTTTTATTATGCATTGATAAATAGTTAGTTAATAATCTATTACATGAAGTATTATCTTATAGGTGACGATAATAATAATGGTTGTAGTAACTGATTCCTATATGGGAATATTTACGCCAGTAGATATTGATTCTAGAATAACACAATTTCTTGAAAAAAAAATAGAATTTCCTTTTATTAAAAAAGATGAGATTATAGGAATATTTTATTTGTTTGGAAAAGATAATAAAGTAATTAGTGATTTAGAAATTTTATCTGTTAAAAATATAGCAAAAAGGACTATGGAACAACGAGCTAGAAATATAAAGATCTTTCATGAATTTGAAAAAAATAAACTTGATTCTGATTTTATCAGAGAAGAGTATAACAAGAGAATATTACAAATAAGCGTAGAAGAACAAGCGTCATCCTCTAAACATCTTAGTTATAGAATAACACGAGACCCAACAATTCTCTGCAACTGTTTTGAACAGCATATTGCATATTATAAACAAGATTATTTTTTTGAACTATTTAAACAACCACTAAACAAAACAGAAGTTCCATCTAATCTAATCAACAAGCTTGAGCAAAGAATGCTTATGTTATGTTATAATGTGTCTGATTCTTCAGAACTACCGGCTAACAATACCATTAGTCCATTTTTTCAATGGTTAAATGAATATCATAAATAAAACTTTTTTATCTATTAATCTTTTTTCTTTCCTATTATATGATCCACCTATAAACAAAAAAATTAAGATTTTACAATTTATATATTAATAATTAAGTTATATAAATGTTCATATGATGATATGATGGTTTTTTATTGTATTATATAATTTATTTTTAGATCTAAAAATATAATATTCATTTTTAGTAATCATATTGTTATAATAAATCATCATCATTATCATTTGGTTATCTTTTCAAAATTTTCCTTTTATAATATCTCTACCTACCATAAGATACATTAATAAGAAAAAATATTGATTGATTATATTGAAACATCAAACTAAAGCAGATTATGAATTATTACTTGATAGACTTCATTCTAAGTTAGGAACAACAGCTAAAAAAGAAATCTCTAGATTGGAATTACCTGTTCCACAAATAATTTGGGTTGGTCAGAGAACAATTTTTAGAAATTTTATGGATTTTTCAAAAGCATTACGTCGTGACCCTGAAAAATTATTACTATATCTTAACAAGGAGCTTGCTTCTGCTGGTTATATTAACGGCGATAGAGTCATTTTTCTAGGACGTAAAGTACGTTCGTCATTTGGTGCATTAATTGATAGATATGTAAAAGATTATGTCATATGCCCTGTTTGTGGTAGCCCTGATACAAGAACAGAAAAAAATAAGAAACTTGGCTTTTTATTGTGTGAGGCATGTGGAGCAAAATCTTCTATAAAAGGCAATTATGCATAATTAATTATTATATCTGAATCTTTCAAAAATAGGAAATCTAAAAATTTATTTCTAATATCTTTTTACATATTACAATTAATTTAATAATTTTATCTATTCTATCTATTATCTTGTAAATGGTGATTTTGTCACTGAAAAAAATTGTTTAATTTTTCATTTCTAAATATATTTAGAAGTTTGCTATTCTATGTATTGTTTTATTTTATTTTCGATTTGTCCTTTTGGTAATGCACCTATCATTACATCTATAACCTGCCCTTTTTTCAAGATCATTAAAGTTGGAATACTTTGAATTGCAAATCTTTGTGATATATGAGGATTTTCATCCACATTGACCTTACCAAATACTATTTTTCCAGAATATTGCTCTGCTAGTTGTTCTATGATGGGCGATATCATTTTACAGGGGCCACACCATGCAGCCCAAAAATCTACGACTAATAAAGGATACTTTGATTTTTCTATATCAAAATTTGAATCACTGAGATTTATGGGTTTGTTAATTTTTTTTAGTTCATTCATAAATTTCAATTTTTGTTCAAACAATTCTTTTTTCCTTTTCATAATGGCAGAAATTTCATCATCTTCTGTAACTGACATATAACATTTTTTATTATGTTCTATATTTAATTTATCTGATACTATATATATATATTGATTTTATTTCAAATTTCAAACTCGTTTATTTTAACGATATCTAATTATCCGGGTTAATCCATTTGAATAAATTGTATGATTAATAATGATAATTCTATAGAAAAAGGTGAAAAACAAACCAATGATAATATTAGTGAATCTCTAAAAGAAGAATTAAAGAAAGAACAACAAACCAATGATAATATTAGTGAATCTCTAAAAGAAGAATTAAAGAAAGAACAACAAACCAATGATAATATTAGTGAATCTCTAAAAGAAGAATTAAAGAAAG
Source organism: uncultured Nitrososphaerales archaeon (assembly GCA_963840085.1). Taxonomy (GTDB): domain Archaea; phylum Thermoproteota; class Nitrososphaeria; order Nitrososphaerales; family Nitrososphaeraceae; genus TH1177. The sequence goes on along the minus strand of CAWIYT010000173.1, from coordinate 24,955 downwards.
AACAACAAACCAATGATAATATTAGTGAATCTCTAAAAGAAGAATTAAAGAAAGAACAACAAACCAATGATAATATTAGTGAATCTCTAAAAGAAGAATTAAAGAAAGAACAACAAACCAATGATAATATTAGTGAATCTCTAAAAGAAGAATTAAAGAAAGCAAAAATCGAATTAAAAGAAACAAAAAAAGCAGCAGAAACGAATCTTAATAAATTAAAATATTTGATGGCAGATTTTGACAATTATAGGAAACAAATAGAAAAACAAATGACTTCTACTATAGAATCAGATAAAGCTAATCTTCTTTCTAGATTTTTAACTATACGAGATGATTATCAGAGAGCATTAGATATGATAAAAAAGAATAAAGATCTTGATGAAGTTTTTCTAAACGGATTAGAAGGTATTTTTAAAAATTTAGATAATATTTTACAATCTGAAGGTGTAATACCAATTGAAACAATAGGAAAGATATTTGATTCAAACAAACATGATGTTATTAGCTTCACATATAATGATGATCTTCCAGAAAATACTATTACCAACGAAATACGTAGAGGTTATATGCTTAATGATAAAGTTCTAAGAGCTAGTCTTGTAGAAATATCCAAAAAGAAAAAAAAATTAATGAACAATAATATAGATGAATCAAACTAATCTATAGGTGATTATTAAATATGGGAAAAATTATTGGTATTGATCTAGGAACTAGTAATTCCGCAGCAGCAGCAATGATAGGGGGTAAACCTACAATCATACAAGCGGCAGAAGGTACTTCTGTTGGTGGAAAAGCTTTTCCGTCTGTAGTAGCCTTTACAAATACAGGTGATCTCTTAGTTGGAGAACCAGCTAGAAGACAAATGATATCCAATCCTGAAGGAACTGTTTTTGCTGCTAAACGAAAGATGGGTTCTGATTTTAAATTTAATGTAAGAGGAAAAAATTATACTCCACAACAAATTTCTTCATTTATTTTACAAAAGATAAAAAAAGATGCTGAAGCATTTCTAGGAGATACAGTAGATAGAGCTGTTATTACTGTACCAGCTTATTTTAATGATAATCAACGACAAGCTACAAAAGATGCAGGAGAAATAGCTGGATTGAAAGTAGAACGAATTATCAATGAGCCTACAGCTGCTTCACTTGCTTATGGATTAGATAAAATTCAAAAAGATTTGAAAATTATGGTTTTTGATTTAGGAGGAGGAACGCTAGATGTGACTATTATGGAAATGGGTGGAGGAGTATTTCAAGTAAAAAGTACATCAGGTGATACTCAACTTGGAGGAACTGATATGGATAATACTATTATTGAATATATTTTGCAAGAATTTAAACAACAAACAGGATTAGATATAAGAAATGATAAAGCTGCTATGATGAGAATAAAGGAAGCAGCAGAAAAAGCAAAAATAGAATTATCCAATCTTGTATCAACAGAAATTAATCTTCCATTTTTAGCTTATGATCCTTCTACTGGACCTAAAAATCTTATAATTAACCTAACACGTGCAAAACTGGAAGAACTCTTAAGACCGATTGTTGAAAGATGTAGGAGTCCTATGTTACAAGCAATCCAAGATACCAAACTTACTCCTGCAGATATCGATAAAATTATTATGGTTGGAGGACCAACTAGGATGCCTATAGTTAGACAATTTGTTGCTACAATAATGGGTAAAGAACCAGAAAGAGGAGTTGATCCAATGGAGGCAGTTGCTATGGGAGCAGCAATACAAGGAGCTATTATTACAGGAGATGTTTCAACAGACATTTTACTTGTAGATGTTACTCCACTAACTTTAGGACTTGAAGTTTTAGGTGGCCTTAAAGAGCCACTAATAGAAAGAAATACAACTATTCCTACGAAAAAAAGCAAAGTTTTTACAACTGCAGCGGACTATCAATCTGCAGTTACTATTCATGTAGTACAAGGTGAAAGACCTATGGCTGCAGACTGTGTCTCATTAGGAACTTTTAACCTTGCAGGAATTCCACCTGCCCCAGAGGGATCCCTCAAATTGAAGTAACATTTGATATTGATGCAAATGGAATTCTAAATGTTACTGCAAAGGATTTAGGTACTTCTAAAGAAGCAAAAATAACTATTACAGCAACCACAAAATTATCTAAAGACGAAATAGAAAAATTAAAGAAAGAATCAGAACAGTACTCTGAAGCCGATAGGAAAAAGAAAGAAGAGGCAGAAATTAAAAATGAAGCAGATAATCTTGTCTATTCTGCAGAAAAATTAGTTACTCAAGACTTCAAAGATAAAATCAAACCGGAACAAACAGAAAAAATAAACAAGGCAGTACAAGAATTAAAAGATGTCATTGCTAGTAATAATATTGAAAATCTAAAGAGCAAAATTAAAGAAACAAAGGATTTACTGGCTGAAATAAGTACAGAAATTTATAGAACAGTTGGAGCAACAGCAGCAACAGCCACAAATCAAGCAGCAGCTGGTGGTGGTAGTAGTAGCAGTGGATCAGGAACAAATACTGGGGGATTTACAAATCAGAGTGAAACTAATATAGGAGCAAATGCAAATACTACAGATAAATCTGCATCAGCTGGATCCTAATAATATATATCAAAAGATAAAAATAATCATTTTTTATTAATATAATTTATTACGGGATCATAATTTATGACTAACAAGCGAGACTATTATGAAGTTTTAGAGATATCAAAGAATGCTAGTAAAGATGAAATTAAAAATGCATACAGAAAACTAGCTTTAAAGTTCCATCCTGATAGGAATAAATCACCAGGTGCAGAAGAAAAATTCAAAGAAATTTCTGAAGCTTATGCAGTTCTATCAGATGATGAAAAGAGAACAAGATATGATACTTATGGCCATGTCGGTCCTGAAGATGTATTTAGGGGATCTGAAGCAAACTTTGAGGAAATCTTTAGAGATATGGGTTTTGGTGGCTTTGCGAAAACTATTTTTGAACAAATGTTTGGAGGTAGAGGAGGAGGATTTGAAGGATCTAATCCATTTGGTGGGTTTAGTTTCAATATAGGCGGCAATAGAAGAAAAGGCAGAGATATTTTATATGATATGGATCTCTCATTAGAAGATGTTTTACAAGGGAAGAAAGACGAGATTGAATTACCAAAATTTGAAAAATGTAATAATTGTGGTGGAACAGGAGCTGCGCATGGAACTAAACCACGTATATGCAATACTTGTAATGGTCAAGGTCAAACTCGAAGAGTTTATAATCAAAATCGTTTTTCAACATTTATTTCTTTAGAACCATGTCAAGCATGTAGTGGAAAGGGTCAAGTAATTGATAAACCTTGCAATAGTTGTCTAGGATCAGGTAAAATAAAACAAAATAAGAAAATAAAGATAAATATTCCTGCTGGAGTTGAAGATGGAATGACTTTGCAATTAACTGGTGAAGGTGAATATTCGGAACAAGGCCCCCCAGGAGATCTCTTAATCAGACTTCATGTTTTGCCTCATAATTTATTTGAAAGATTAGAGGATGGCCATATATTATACAATCTAAATCTTGATTATCCTAGTTTAGTATTAGGAACTGAAATAAAAATTCCAACTTTACATGGCGATGAGAAATTAAAAATCCCTGCAGGAACTCAAGCAAACACAATTTTAAAGATCAAGGGAAAAGGATTGCCACGATATGGGACATATGGCAAAGGGGATCAATTAGTAAGGATTCAGGTTAAAATTCCCAATAATATTACAGAAAAACAGAGACTTCTTTTGAAAGAATTAACTAAAGAATTCGCAAAATACAAGTAACTTTTTAATATACATAATGATTTTAACCTAAATTAAAATGACATATCCCTTTGATGATTGGTTTAGAAGAAAACGATCAGCAAATTGGTTTCCTGATATCGATAGCATGATACGTGAAATGGAAAAATTGATGGACGAAGCTTTTAAAAATTTCGAACAACCAGTTCCAAAAAAATTCATAAAAGAACATAAATTAGATGATGGGTCAACTGTAAAAGAATTTGGCCCTATTGTATATGGTTATTCAGTTAAAATTGGTGAAGACGGTAAACCAATAATAAGAAAATTTGGAAATGTTGATGTTTTCTCATATTCAATCACTGACAGCTCTCATGATAAACAACAAGAAAGAGAACCTCTGATTGATATAATAAATGGAAAAGAAGAGATAAAGATTGTCGCAGAATTGCCAGGAGTTGCAAAAGAGAATATCAAATTATATGCTAATGAAAATACTTTAACTATAGAATCTTCAACTGTCAGCAGAAGAAAGACAGTATTATAAAAAAATTGAATTTCCAGAATTTGTCGAACCGTCAAGCGGAAAATCCCATTATAAAAACGGAATATTAGAAATTACATTTAAAAAGAAAAATTTGACTAATAAAGGATTACAAATTAATATAGATTAATACTCAATAACATATACATATTTTTTATTTAATTATAATAAATATTTTGTTACTAGATAATAAAAACTTGGTATATATTAAAACAAATATTTTAAATCTTTACTAGGTAAAAATTGAAGTCTTTTTTATTATTAATTAAAAAATTTTTCCATATCAATAAAATATCCTTATAGTAACTTTAGATAATAATGGAGTTTTCCTTTTTATATTCATCGAGTCTATTAGCTTTCATTATAGGTATTGCAGCTACAATTTTAACTCGTTATAGTAGCATTCCTCAGATAATAAAAGGTTTTAAAACTAAAAAAATGGATGATGTTTCATTCTGGCTTATATTTTATTTAACAGTTGGATTATTTCTATATGTAATTTATGGGATAATTATTGATGATCTCATAATTATTTGGGGAAATGCAATAGGTGTAATTTCAAATCTAATTCTAATTATTCTAAAAATCAAATACTCTGTTAAATCATTTGAATAATTTATAATATAAATATACTATAGATTTTAACTGTATAATAGTCCTAGACTTATTTATTTTAGATATTTATGTCAAATAAAATTTAGCAATTGCATAGATTTTATTTAGTACCAGATATAAGAATGATGAGTGGATTATAAAATAAAGATCTTTTACTTTGAGCTCTAAGAAGAAGAAAATAAAGATTGAATTGGAAGATGATGCAGGTGGTAAGTATAATCTCTCGTTAGAAGGCAACTTTTCAAAGGAAAAGATATTACAAATTATTGAACTTATGGAGCATGTACGTTCAGATTCGATGGATAAAATAGCTAATTTACCTCAAGAAAATAATAGTACTTTATCTGTTGATTCAAAGATCTGGAATATAATCGAGCAATCCTTTTATTATAATACATTTACTTCATCTGATATTGTTAATATTTATAACAAAAAATATAATGAGTCAATCAAATTAAGCATTATATCTACTTATCTTGCTAGATATGTTACAAAAGGTAAATTAAAGAGAGCTAAAAGACTGCGAGAATATGTATATGATTTAGTTAGAAACTCTTCTACAAATGCAGATTCTATTAATACTAATAATATAGTCTCATCCTCTTCTGATAATAATAATAAAATTGTCTATGATGTTAGAAGAAAGACAATAGACGATCTTAAAAATTAAAATTAATTTAAATTAAAAATATTTATTGAAATAAATACAAATTTAAATAACAATAATAGTTTCTATTTATTAAATTAGGCTATTGATATTGTAAAATAATCTTTTGTGAAAAGTCAAAAATCTCCAAATCCTCCAACATCAAACCCTCCAAAGTCTCCCATGTCTCCGCTTTCTGATTCCCCTCCTCCGGTGCTCGCCTGTTCGGTACCTGTTTCTCCTCCACCCGCATCTCCTTCTGCTCCACTTTCACCTGTCATTGATTGTTCCATGGGATTTAATGCCATTCCCACAAAAGACATCATAGTCATAAAGAATAGAACATCTATTATTCCTGAAAATATCATTAAAGGGACCCATGCTCTATTAGCTTCCATATATGTTTGCAATTGAGCTTTATTTCCTTTCCCATTATTATACATCTTTTGAGCTTGACGCCACTTTTGTTCTAATTCTTCTTTTTTGGAATTTAGAAGTCTAATTCCTGTATCTGTAATAGATATTTTAACTTTTTTGTTACCAAAAATACCCCTCTTCTCCTTTTTTATTATTAGTCTTTGAGTTGAAAGATCATTTACTATTAATTCTACTTCTTCCTTATTCATTTTGAGAACTTTTGCAATTTTATTTAGATCTTGTATTCCTCTAGCGATTGCATCAAGTATCATAAAATGACGTGGGCTATCGTTAATTCTTCCTCCAGAAGACACTCTTTATAATATGCTATACTCATTTAAATCCTTTTTCGATAAAAATCACAATTAAATAGTTGATCCTAACTCAGAATCTTATTTCAATAAATTATAATAGTTTTTTAAAATATCTAAATTTATAATTGATTATTATATTTATAATTTATAAATTAAAGGACAAATAACCAAAATAATAATAATAATACCGCCATAAATCAATTAAAAAATTATATAGTTACTATAGTTGGTTCTTTTGCTTTATCTCTGATGAATTTTTCATCATTCTTGATTGTCTTCTTATATCTTAGTTCTATTTTATCTGATATTCGTATTCAAAATAACTTGTATATAATTAAATATTATTATATCTTTATATTTTGTATTCCATATAAATTCAATAGAGACTATTATTGTTCCAAATAAATATAAAATATTGTTTTATAAAAACTAATAAAAAACTTCAATATGTGTTTATTTTTTTAGCATATTATTATAAGTTTAAGAAGCTATAATAGTTAAAAATGTCCATTAAAATCACAGATATCTATTATGGTTTATTCTCATTTTCATCATCAATTTTATTGTTGATTTTATTGCTTGAACGAGACGATTCTTATGTTATTTGCAAACTTTAGTATATATGGAGTAGCAAAAGATGTAATTATTGTAACAACACTTAGTATTGGTAATATGGATGAAGTAATTGCACCTACATCCTGTCCACCCTTTGCTATAACTAAGGACATTTCACCTTTTGCTGATGCCAATCCTAAACCTACTTTTAATCTCTCAGTATAGTCAAATTTGGATTTTGATAGTATAGCTAAAACTAGAATTAATTTTACAGTAAAAGCTGTTAATATTAATATAATTACAGGAATTATATATAATGGGATAAGTGCAACATTAACCAAAGCTCCTATTGATACAAAGAATAATGCAGAAAATACATCTCTTAATGGTATGGTAATAACTTTAGCCACTGTGGCACTTCTGGATTCAGCCACTAAAACTCCAGCTAAAAATGCACCTATTACAACTGATAAACCTAACATATTAGCAATGAATGATAGACCAAAAGCAAGCCCTAATATTACTATCAAGAGAAGAGCATAATCATTTGTTTTTCCTATTTTGTCTATTATATTAGGTAAAAATTTTGAACCAAGTATAAGTATACTTCCAATAAAAACTACTGCTATAGCTATAGATATTGATATAGGAAAAATTGCAATTTCTTCAGTATTTGTTGCAGCAACTGCTATGGATTGTAATATGGCTAAAGTTGATACAGCCACAATATCTTCAACTATTAAAACTCCTAGTATTAACATTGATGTTCGCTCTTTTATTTTTCCTAATTCTTCCAATACCTTGATAGTTACTACAGGTACTAGTAATAGACATGGCTAATCCTAAAAACATTGAATCAAAAGTAGTAAATCCTAATCTTTGGGCAACAAAGAAAGTTATAATCATAGTTCCAATTGACTCTGTTAATCCAACCATCATTGAAATTTTACCTATTTGTTTGAGCTTTGCTATAGGAAATTCTATACCGATTACAAAGAGAAGCATTATTATACCTAATTCAGCAAATATGTTGACAGTTTCTATCTGCTTAATTAAAGTAAAAGGTGGAGTATATGGACCAATAATCATTCCTGCTATTAAATAACCAATGACCATGGATTGTTTTAATTTATGAGTTAAAAATAACATTATAGCAGCGACAACCATTATAACAGCAAAATCTTGAACAATAAATTCTGAAGACGTTGTAGATCCGGGAAGAGATGAGATACTAAATACTGAAAAGAATAATAATAAAATATCCATAACCTATTCTTTATAAAATCATCTAAAATAAAAATTAAGAGGATGCAAAAGAAAAATTATATATAATAAAATATATTATTCCAATTGCTCTTTAATAATAATTATCAAAAAAATATACATTATTGATAAAAGTTATTTTTTTATGATACTAAAAACAAATAGTATTATTGAACATACAAAACCTATAGATGAAATTATAGGATTGTACGAAAATAAAAATGCAGATCCAACAAATAATGCAGATGCAAAAATACTCCTACCTAAAAATGCATAACGTCTATCTGTTTTCTTAATATTTAATTCTTGATTATCTAAATATGTTTTTATAGTTTGTGATAAATTTGCCGATGCTTCTATATTTTTTACAAATTTCTGAAAAGAATATTTTATCTCTTCAATATATGCCTCTTTAATTAACCCTTCCTTTTCAAATAAATTCGAAAGAACTTTTACAAATTGGAATTTTATTTGGTGTTGATTATAAATGCCTTCAACAATTGAGGTCATTCTCATATATAGTGCTAAATATTTGGGCAACCTAAAAGGAAATCTACTTAAGGTCTTATTTGATAAATCCATTAAAGATTTCACTTCCATTTTATCTACGTGTTTTCCATGCATTGATTTAATACTTAGTTCAATAGCCTTTTCTATAATATTTCTATTAGTAGTATAATCTAATGTTCCAAGTTGATATAATACATCAACGGTTCTTACAGGATCTTTATCAATCAAACCTAGATATAATCTAATCAACAATAATCTAGTTTCATTATCAAGTCTTCCAACCATTCCAAAATCGTATAGAATTATTGAACCATCATCTTTGACAGCTATATTTCCAGGATGGGGATCAGAATGAAAAATATTATTACGTAATAACATCTTAAAAAATACATGATGTATTAATATTACTAATTGTTGTCTATCAATACCTTTTTTATCTAATGTTTCTATATCTGTTATCTTTATTCCAGGTTCGTATTCTGTAGTTATAATATGTTTAGAAGTTCTATCAAGTATTACATTAGGAATTATAACTTTTTTTTCATTAGCTAGATTTTTTTTAATTATTAATAGATTCTCCGCTTCTCTTATGTAATCCATTTCTTCATAGATAGTTTCAGTAAATTGAGAAAACATTCCTTCTACTGAAAATGTTAAATTAGGATCAATAAATCGAGTAACTAATGGAATCAATTTTTTTAATATTGAAATATCTTCATCTACGATTCTTTCAATTCCTGGTCTTGAAATCTTTACTACAACATCCTTTCCATTATATTTGGCATGATATACTTGTCCTAAACTAGCTCCAGAAAAAGCATCCTTGTTAAAATAATCAAAATTTTCTTCTAAATTTCCTAATTCTTCATCAATTATTTTTTTTACTTTTTCAAAAGGTTCTACGGGAACATCATCTTGTAGAGTAGCAAATACTTCTAAATATGGCTGCGGTAATATATCAGAACGAGAAGATAGCCATTGACCTAATTTTATATACGAGGGTCCAAGTTGAATGAAAATTTTTAAGGCCTTTTGTGCATTTTTTCTATATTTATTTTCATCTATATTTTTCCCTTCACGTTTTACCCACTCTTTTCTGTCTCTCTTAAAATTGATTATTAGTGGTAATAATTTTATTATAATTTTTATTAATTTAAATTTAGAATTATTCTTGTTTGTCATTTCAAAAATAAATCTTTAAACAATAATAAAAAAATCTACTTATATTTTCTTAATTTTGATTTTCTAATAAAGTTATGCAAATAATAAGTTGTAATATATGTTGTAGTTCCAGCTAATATACCACTAATAATTCCTAGTGGTAATGCTTTTAATTGATTATCATTGTCATTTCTTTTTTTCTTTTTATAAAATGCTGTACCTACTTTTAGACCAATTGTACTTGCAATAATTCCACATATAATATATTCTGGAGCATCTTTCAAGAGATGTCCAATGGGATTGATTGTTGGATCAACTTTATCCATATGTACACTATAGTAATTCTCATATTCTCTAATATGTAAAGTTCCATATCGATATTGTTTCTCTGCTCCTTTTTTACTTCCTAGATTTGTTTCAGTATAATCAATTATAGGTCTGACGGATTTAGGAATAAGAATATTGCCTTCACCGTCAATGTATTTCATCTATATTAGAATTAAACAAATATCATATAAATTAACTTAAAATTTTATTTATAATAGATATAGTTTAATATAAAAATCTAATAAATATAAATGAGGAAAAAGTATATTTACTTTGAAGAAAAATATTCTCAATTTATAGTTGAATCAAATGAATAAAGCTAAATTATTACATAGCAAGAGAGTCTATACAGGAAAAATATCCATTAGAAAAGATGAATTTATTTTACAAGACAAAAAAATTCAGAAGGAAATTGTTGAACATTCTCCATCAGTAGGACTTATTCCTATAATTGATTATTCCAATATTCTTCTAATTACACAATATAGACATCCTGCAAAAAGGACCCTATTAGAAATACCTGCTGGAAAAATAGAAGATGGAGAAACAAAAGAACAGGCTGCTAGAAGAGAATTGTATGAAGAGACAGGTTATACAGGTACATTATCTTTTTTGACTAAATGGTATCTAGCACCTAGTTATGATACTGAATTAATGTACGTTTTTTTAGTAACTAATTTAAAAAAAATGAGTGATAAACAAGGTAGGGATGATGATGAAAATATAAAATTAAAAAAACTAGGACTAAAAACTGCATTAAAAAAGTGTATTAATGGTGAAATTATAGATTGTAAAACAGTTGCAGCATTACTTGTTTATCAAGAATATATCAAATTGTATAAAAATAATAACAATAAAATGGTATAATCTTGAATTTTAAAAATTTCAAAATAATCCTTTAGTATATTTAATGAATAATTATAAATAGTTTTCTGAATATAAAGATTAAACATTATAGATTTAGTTAATAATCTCCTTTTTCTATCTGCTCTTTTAGCAATTTGGTAGGCAATAATTATTTAAGCATATATAGATATAAGCTTATTTTCATTTCATAGTTATGGTTGCAAAAGCATTATTGAATTGAATTGATGAAGATCATTCATTATTGGTATATGCAGCACTATACAATGTGGCAATTATTCGTCAATGTACATTAATGCTGCAACAAATATGGATCAAAAGGAAGGACTTTTATTATTTGGATATGTAATGATTCTGCAGCAAAAACCCTTTCTTATAATATGTATCAGCAGGCATAGACAGTCATTTGTTGCTGTGGCATGTATTAATAGGAGCTAAAATTTAATTACTAAACTAGTAGTTAATTTAGATCATATATTGTTATTGGTAAATAATTTTATCTAATTGGCCAACTTGGTATGACACTATATACCATATTCACTATTGGACTTTTAATTGACATTGACAATTATTATTTTCTAATTAAAAACAAGCAAAATTCATTCAAAATAGAATAGATACAATCAAAAATATATATAGATATAGATTAATATATTTCGCTCTTATTGACAAATGTTTCAGCCAAGTTAAAGCTGCATAAAACATAATTAGGATGTGTTTACTTTAACCACATCTCTTCCTGATGAAAGTTGGTGTACCAGTTTACTGAGAAAGGCCAGATGGAAAGACTACATATTATGTCCACATTGTAAGTCAAATAACGTAAAGAAGGATGGTCAGTATCGATCCTACCAAAAGTACTTTTGCAAACATTGTAAAAGATCGTTCAATGACAAAACAGGTACTGTATTTCATTATTCACACACACCATTGAAGATATGGTTTTTGGCAATGTATCTAAGTAAAATGTCTTGTTACATGTCATATCATTTAACTAAAATAACTAAATTCTTGAATATGTAGACGGAATGTTTGGATGATGGTGTTATGACATTCATAATGACACTTGACTTATACTTTGTACTCTGGCCCGGATGTTCAATAAGACAGGTATCGCTTGAGGTAGTTATACCAATTCCAATATGCTATCGATTTATCAGAACAGTTATGGAAAAGTTATCATCTTCCTCATCATCATCTGTTAAACTTGGCGGTAATGTTGAAGGTGATGAATTTTATATCAAGGCAGGACTGAAAGGTAGATCATATCATGATGAGATAGTAAAACTAGGTAGAAAACCCAGGAAAAGAGGACTAAAGCCTTGGAGATGTAGAGGTACATTTTACAAGGATCATCCAATGATAACAACATGTATTCATCAAAGAAGGAACGGAATGACATATTTTGATGTTCCTGTACGACAGTCACTTCTTGATATTATATGTACCAGAGTAGAGTATGGTTCAACTGTATTTACAGATGAATATAGAGCATATGACCAGCTGGAAGAACATGGCTTCATACACAAAAGTGTAATCCATTCACAGAAAGAATACGCAAATGATATTGTTCATGTGAATAATTGTGAATGCAGAAGCAACCTGTACCAGTTATGGATAAGAAAGTTCATGGGTGTAAACAAGTACAATTTACAGGTATACTCCAAAACATTCCAGTTTATTCATAACAATAGAACCAAGACAAGAGAACAAAGATTCATGGAAATTCTTTGTTACAACTACCTGAAACATTCAGAAATAAGAGCGATATATTTTTTCTTCTAAAATTAATGTCGTAGTAATTGTTTCATTATGTTGTTAGAGTTAAAATAGCTTGTGCTATGTCACCTTTAGAATCAGTCAAGGCTTGAATAGCTTTTTCTCTTGCTACATTAGCTTGCTGCATCACCAAGACTATGTCTTCTTCTTTGAATGATGGAATTTCTCTTTGTTTTTCTTCAATATCCGTAGCAATAATTTGGAAAATTGTATTGTCTTTTCCTTTCATTTCAACTACTTGCGGTTTTATAAGATACATTTCTTTAGTATCAGTTTTTATTATCACTTCCTCAATTCCTTCCATTTCATTCATCTCTAAACCCATCTTTCCAAGCATTCTTCTCATTTCTCTATTTCCTCCACGCATCATATCCATTACCTCTGATATTGTTGAGTGCTTCTACTTTTTATTCCTTCTCTAATTTTTACTGCTACACCATAATCAAATTTTTCCATCATCTTATTTCCACAAATTGCTTTTCCTACAGCTAATACTTCATTTCTATTATCAATGACTACTACATCTGATCCATTCTTAACATTTTTTCCACACCATTTTACATGTTTACAAAATAACGATCTTCCTTCACTAATGAATGGTATTGCTTCGTCTTTTGGAATGACACAGTTTTCTCTAAATTGAGTATATTTTACCATCATTTTTGCTCCAAATATAGATAGAGCAAGTCCTCCATCTTTACGTAAAGTAGCAAATAAGTTTGATTCTATAGAAAAATTTTTAATTCTGCCCGTCCTCTTAGAGAATTCACATTGTATTTCTGATGGAAATTCTTCATTTACATTTGTATCAAAAAGTACAGCTATGTGGTTAATCAATTTATGTCGAGGGTTTAAAGGTAAAGGTTTCAATCTCTTTTTATATCTATAGTTATCTAATAAAATATTTCTTATATGAAAATTTATTGATATTTCTTTAATATGATACTCATTCATATAAGTGGAGGATTATTTTAAAAGAAAATTAGTTGTTTTAAAATTGATTTTAAATACTATTACAAAATTTCATATCAATAGTATATATATATTTTTCATATATTATTATGAACCCATTTGATTTATTCATTTATTTAGAAATTTTAAAAGAATCATTTTAATTGAAATTTTAAAATATAGTAACAGTAAATAACGCATTAGTTAGAAAGAAAAGAAAGAATTTATTCCTTGTTTAGATATTGTTATATTATGCCCTCATTCTGTGAATTATGTGGAAATCCCATTCAAATCCCAAAAAATGTAATTATTGATGGTAGTATATTTAATGTATGTTTATCATGTTCAAAACGTGGAAAACCATATGAACCAAACCAGCCTTCAAAAAAAACATTTTCTCCAAAAAAAGGAGCCATTCCAGTACCTCAAAAAAAACCCATCAAAGTTTATCCTAAGACAATTCAAATTATTGATGAAAAAGTATTGCGACCAGATTTTGGGACAATCATAAGAGAGGCTAGAATGAAAAAAGGAATAACACAAGAAAATGTAGCTAATCAGCTAAGTGAAAAAATTACTTTATACAAAAAAATTGAAACAGGTGGGATTAAACCGAACGAAATATTGTCTAAAAAATTGGAACGTGTTCTAGGAATTCAATTATACGAAAATCTCGTTGAAAATAATGAAAATAATGATGATTAATTTATGAATTTTAAAAAAGCTCTTTTAATAACCTATCCTATTGAAGAATCTGTTAATGAAGCCTTATCTTTGGCTGAGGCTGCAGGTTATAAAGTTAAAAAAATAGTCAAACAGAAACATATTACACGATCAAAATATGGAATTGGTAAAGGTAAAGCATATGAGGTTAAGGATCTAGTAAATGATTTGGATATTGACTTGATCCTTTTTGATGAAGTATTAAAACCTACACAACAATATAATTTAGCAAGTCTATGTAAGAAAGATATTATCGATAGAGAACGATTAATATTAGAAATATTTGAACGTAGAGCGAGTACATCAGAATCACGTATACAAATTAAATTAGCACAATTAAGATATGACATGGTTAGAATAAAAGAAAAGGTGAAACTTGCAAAAATTGGTGAACAACCAGGATTTTTTGGTTTGGGAAAATATGATGCAGATGTTTACACATTGGCTCTTAATTCACAAATGAGTGTTTTAAAAAAGAAACTAGAGAAAGAAGAAAAAAGAAGGACACTATATAGAAATCAACGTAATAGAGTGGGTATTCCAACTATTTCGCTGGTTGGTTATACATCAGCAGGTAAAACTACATTGTTTAATTCATTAACTGGAGAGTCAAAAGCAGTAGGGAAAGAAATGTTTACTACTCTATCTACCTTTACTAGAGCTTTATATATAAATTCCAATCAAAAAGTATTACTATCAGATACTGTAGGATTTGTAAATAAGCTACCAGCTTATATGATAGATGCTTTTAAATCCACTCTAAATGAACTTGTTTATTCTCGATTGATTTTGTTGGTTATAGATGTTAGTCAAACTCTTAAGAATATAAAAATAAAACTAAATAGTTGTCTTCATATAATAAATGAATTACAAATTCCATCAACAAAAGTATTATATTTACTTAATAAAGTGGATTTAACTACAGTAAATAATGCCTATGAAAAATCTAAAATGTTAGGTTTAAAATATCCAAATAATATTGTTTTACCTATATCTGCAAAAACTGGCTATAATACAAATAAAATATTGGATGTTATAGATATGTTCGTTTATGGAAATAATTTAGAAATACAAAATAGTGGCAATTTCCAAAAATGAATATAGCAGTACTTCGAATAGGTCATAGATTAGTCAGAGATGATCGCACAACTACACATGTAGCCTTAGTTTCCAGATCCTTTGGTTGTAATATTCTATATATGACTGATGTTAATGATGATATAAAATCTACAATTGATGATGTAAATAATAGATGGGGATATGCATCAAATTTTAAAATTGAAATAGTCAAAAATTGGAGAAATACAATATTAAATTGGAAAAAAAACGGTGGTATAGTTATACATCTTACAATGTATGGTTTAAATGTAGATGATATAATCAGTAAAATTAAAAATAGCAGTAATGATATTTTAATAATAGTAGGGGCTGAAAAAGTTCCAAGTGAAGTTTACAAACTTTCTGATTATAATATTGCTGTAAGTAACCAACCACATTCTGAAATATCTGCTCTGGCTATTGTTTTAGATAGAATATACGAGGGAAAACAACTCAAATTAAATTTTGAATCAGCAAAGATGAAAATTATTCCTTCAATTAAAGAAAAGATAATAGAAAAAAATAATTATTTTGTACAAGACTGAATTATAATTAACTGAGACAGGGTCATAATAAATCAAAATAAACGAACCAATTTCATGATGCCAACAATAGAGTATTACTAACTGTGATACTACTACTAAAGAATTCTTGTATTGCTAGATAGTTTGTTGGCTGGATGATGATAGTTTTTTTTATCAAATATCATTTCCAATAGACTATATATCTTATTCGTTATGAAAATGAAATAGTGGAATAATAATGACCACGCCTCAATTATTGATTACATTTTATATTTTGTACTAGTGAGCTCTAATATAGATTAGTCTTACAATTGTTTTGATGTGATAGTAATAGTGTCTTGATAGTGGTGATAGTGTTGATAGACACATGATATGATAGTGATTGATGGCAAGAGAAATAATAGTGTGATTGATTGATTGAGGGTTGATAGTCTAAAATTAATAGCGATTGTATAAACAGTGATAACGTTTGTGACTGTTATGACATAAAGTTATAGTGATTGCTGAGCCGGTTAGTTAGTGATTGACGTAAAAGCGTCGATAAAGTGATAGTGATAATTGTGACTGTCTTGATTTTTTTCGCAAGTACAATAAGATTTTTATTAGATCTAAAAGTAAAACATATTTATAGAAACGCTTCCAAGACAATGTACAAATAATTTTCATTGAATTCATGTATTAAATGATCTAGGGGGTGGTGATTTTGACTATTGTGTTACTTGTACTACTAGCTAGACTACATTTTTAGTTATAATGTATATGTATGAATGAATAATTTTAGCCAATACTAATTTTTATAAATTTACACCTAAATATTAAAAATTTTTTATCAAAAATATTAATAATTCTAAAATTCTTCATATCTTTATTCTATTTTTTAGTTATTTTATAAACACCTGCCTACATTCCTATATATATATTTTTTAATTCTTTTTTGCATGAATTTTCAAGCCTACATTCAGATTCAATATCCATAATAGACGAGATGACGTCCATGCAGCATCAATCTTCATTTTCACAGCCTAATAGTCAGATTTCACTCCCTCCTAAGTGTTCTTCTGTCGTAACGATGTTGACTACTACTAGCAATTTATTTTAAATTTCATTAAAATCGGTCTTGAATCTTTGGAATTTTGTCGTATCGACGTTAGGGACCATTTTGCCTCATATTTCGCAGATAGATTAAAAGCGTACTACTTCATTGACGTCGTAACGACGTTAGCAATTCAATTGTTTCGAGCCTAACTTAGTAATTATTTTTCAAACAGTCATTGTTAAAGGGATGCATTTTTGAATTTTCTACTATTGACTGTGGAAAATATTTGAAAAAGAAAATACCATATAATTTTTTATATCAGCAGAAGTTTGGTTATTGAATTATTATGACTCGGTCTCAATTAACTGCTCATTATATACCCTTTAATAAACTATAATATTTATACAATAACTTGCCATCTATTCTCAAATCACTTGATTTTTTTGGTCGTGATTCCATAAAAAATATAAGGTTTTGTATAAATGATTAATATATTGAAAAAGAATGTGGAATTAACTAAAGTTAAACATAAAAAAGATTCTTTTGCTAAACCTACTACAGAAAAATGGGGATTAGAAAAAGAAACTGATAATTTTGCTAATAAAGTTAAACTCTATAGACAAGGAAAGTTATCTGATGATGATTTTCGAAGATTTAGACTTCAGCATGGGGCATATGGATCAAGATTAAGACCTGATTATAGTATGATAAGAATTAAAGTTCCTAGCGGTGAAATCACTCCAGAGCAACTAGAAAAGATAGCTAATTTATCTGAAGCATTTTCTATTGGATCTGCCCATGTTTCAACTAGACAAAATATCCAATTACATTGGGTACAATTAGAGGATGTCAGCGAAGTAATGAGAGGATTAGTAGAAGCAGGATTAACAACTAGAGAAGCTTGTGGTAATACTGTAAGAAATGTAATGTGTAGCCATTTTGCTGGAGTTTGTCCTGAAGAAGTTTTTGATGCTACTCCTTATTCAATGGCAATTGCAAAATTCCTATTACGCAATCCACTTTCTCAGAATTTACCAAGAAAATTCAAAATAAATTTTGGTTGCTGTAGTAAACACGGTCTTGTAAGTATAGCTGATATTGGTTTAATTCCTGATTTAAGAGATGGAAAAAAGGGATTTAGAATTTATCTTGGAGGGGGATTGGGTGCTGCCTCGTTTATCGGTCATTTATTAGAGGAATTCACTCCTGAAGAACAAGTCTTATCAACTTGTATGGCAACCATTAGATTATTTGATAGACTAGGAAACAGGGATAATATGGCCAGAAATAGAATGCGCTATTTAGTAAATGAAATGGGTTGGGAAAAATTTCAAAAAATGGTTTTGAAGGAACGTGCTATTGTAGAAGCGACTATTTCTGAATTTACTAAGAACCTTTATCAAGTTCATTTTAATGATAATTCATATGTTCCAATAAAGAAGCCACTAACAAAATTTAATAAACTTCCTATTATAGAAACAAATAATATTTCTGGTACAAGTAATGGTTATGATCGTTGGTTTCAGACAAATGTAGTCTCACAAAAACAAGAAGGCTATTCTACAGTATTTATAACCCTGGGAGCAGGTGATATAACAGCTAATCAATTACGGTCTTTAGCATCTATAATACATGAATTCTCATCAGAATCTGTTGCAAGAAATACTCCACAACAAAATTTTGCAATTAGATATATTTACTATACTGATTTGCCACTGGTTTATAAAAAACTTATGGCTATTGGATTAGCTAATCCTGGTGCTCTTACAATTACTTCAGCAGTAGGTTGTTCTGGTACTACTTCTTGTAATCTGGCTATAACTAATTCGCATAGATTAGCTAAAGAGGTTCAAAGGACATTATTGGAATTAGGTTTTGATGTTGATAACGATCTTCGTAATTCCACTATTAAAATAAGTGGTTGTCCTAACTCTTGTGGACAACATGAAATTGCAACTATTGGCTTTTTTGGTGGTGCTGCAAGAATAGGAAACACTATGGCTCCTGTGTATACTATGTTATTTGGTGGTAATGGTTCTGAAGATGGAAAGCTTGGTAAGGCTATTATGCGTGTGCCAGCAAAAAAAGTCATAGAGGTAGTGCAGAAAATAGTGGAAATATACAAGAATGAAAAATTACCATCCGAAACATTAGATATGTGGATAGACCGTGTTATAAATAGTAATGGAACTGGTAACATAAAAAATATAGAAGATATAAAAATCCTTCTTACACCAGTGACTCAACTTCCTCCATTTGAAGAAGGTCAAGAATTCTATCAAGATTATGGTAATGATGTTAAATTTAATGCAAAGACTGCTAGAGGCGAATGTGCCGCTTGATTCAAAAAGTAAAAGTGATTTCAAAGAATAAAAAAGCTGATCAGCAGAAAGAACTTAGTAAGCATGATATTCAATCAAAGGTTAAAGATATAAAGATAAAAAACTCAATTTTAAAGCAGAAAGATAAGAAGAAGAATACTACTACCAATACAAAAACACTACCACAATTTAAAATGAAAAGAAGAACTGCTATTACTACTACTACTGCTTACAAGCTTCCTATTGTATGTGATGTGGATACATTACGTACCTTAATTCGAAAAAAAGCAGAAGTACGAGTTGTTGATGTTCGTAGAATAGAAGATTATAAAAAAGGACATATTCCTACTGCAGTATCATTACCTCTGGCAGTATTACTCTCAAACGATTTACCTGAGCAGATTGTCAAATTGTTGGAAAGTCTTGGTATCTCTGATAAAATGCCTGTAGTGGTATATGATGATACTTTTGGAGCTTTGGCAGCACGTGTTGCTTGGACTTTTCAATATGTTGGTCATGAGAACACTTCACTCCTTGAAATGACCTATACAAATTGGAAAAATCTTGGTTTAGAAATTGAAAAACGCAATAATAAATTTCCAATAACTACTCATTCTCTTCAATTAAATCAATCCATTTATGCAGATGCTACATATGTTGAATCTATACAAAACAATCCTGATAAGATCCTAGTCGATTCAAGAGAAAGACTCAATTTTCTAACCGAGCACATTCCTAGTGCAAAAAACATTCCTTATACTATGTTAGGTAATGACAATCATATTTTGCGACCAGTAGAGGAGATAAAACGTTTTGTTCAAAATAGAGGGATTCCTCAAGATTCTGAAATAATTACATATTGTGGAAGTGTAGGGACATTATCTGGTCTTGCATTTTATGCATTAAAATTAGCAGGTATCAAAAATGTTAAATTATATTCTAAATCGTTTAAAGATTGGAAATCATTAGGAAAACCAAAAATTGAATTTAAAGATGCCAATTATTGGGATTTATCAGCAGAATAATCAATAAAAATTTTTATAAAAGTTTGTCAAATTTTATTTTATTTTGTTTTATTTTTGTTTATATCTAAGGATTTTACAAATTCGTTATATACTTTATTTATTAGGAAATTTGTATTCGATTCCCTAAATTCTTGCTGGGAATCCTCAATGTTATAATTCCGTCAGTATAATTAGCAGTCCCAGTAATTTCATCATCATCATCATTATCAACTGAAAAAGGTAATAAAATTTTTTTATCTATTTTTGTAGGTCGATGCTTTAAATAAACTGTACCTTTGTATTCGTTATCCGGTTTATTGGCTTTAATAGAAAGTATATTTTTATTTATTCTAAGAATTATGTCATTTTTATTAAATCCTGGTAAATCTATAGTCACAAGTAAATCATTACCATCTTCTACCATGTCTACTGGAGGTAAAATAAATTCATAAAATTCTTTAGATTTATTATTGATTTCTTTGATAACTTCTTTAGCCATATATGTTCCAATACCCATAATTATTAATATAATGGTTTGAATATAAATCCTTTATTTATTTTATTGATTGATATAATTGTTGTATTGTTTATATTTAATTTGATATAGGTTAATTTTGTGAGAAAATCTGTACCTGAGGTAGATTTCTATGCTGGTGTAGAATGCTATTGTACAAATTTCAAGGGTATAAATGGAACAATAAAGAAAACCAATGAAGAATTTCAGGTATCTGAGATAATAGATTATACATTTTTAAAACCACCATATTTTTCTTCAGATCAAAATAATGAACATAAATTTCCACTTTATTTATTGGAAAAACACAATATTGACTCAAATCATGCAATAATTGAAATTAAAAAAAAATCAGGTTTAAAACTAAGAGTACTGGGAATAAAAGATGCAAAAGCAGAAACTAGTCAATATGCTAGTTGTGAACAAACAAAGAATTTACCTAAATATGTAATAACACCTAAAACTAAATTAACCTTAAGGGGCTTCCTACTGTACTCCACTATCAAAATCTGCACTTATTGGAAATAGCTTTAAAATAAAAATAAACCAAGCCACTGATAATGATATACAGCCTTTTTTATTGGAATTAAATAATATTGCTAATTTCTATGGGTTACAAAGATTTGGAAGTGAAAGAATGGTAACTCATTTAGTTGGTAAAGCATTACTTAATAGAAATTATAATGAAGCTATTGAATATCTTCTCTCCTATACTTCCAAATATGACTCAAAGTTTTCAAAGGAAATACGAGAAAGAATTAGAGACCCTAACAATTACCAAAAACTGATTAAAATTTTACCTAAAGGAATGGATTTGGAAAGAAATATTTTAAGTACAATAATGAAAGGTAAGGATTCCATTGCAGTTATTAGATCTATACCAATAAACATCAGACGACTCTTTGTTCAAGCTTATCAATCTTATGTTTTTAATAAATGCCTCAGTACGTCTCTTTTGTGTAATGAAGATATCCAAAAATGTAAAGATGGTGATTTATGTTTTGAAATAGAGAAACCCTTAGTTTTTGGTAGAATTAGAAGATTTAGAGAAGGAATAGATTCAAATAATGATATTATTCCAGCAATTAGGTTAGTAGGTTATAATTATCAACCTGGAAAAAGCCGTTTTGATCATATTACTAAAAAAATACTCTCTGAGGAAAATATCTTACCCAACAATTTCTATATGAAAGACTTACAAGAGTTAAGTATACAGATGGGATTTAGACAAACTTTGCTATGCTGTAATGAGTTTAAATATTTTGGAATGCTTGATTTATCATTTAAATTACCAAAAGGATCTTATGCCACAACTTTGTTACGTGAATTAATAAAACCAATAGATCCAATTAAAGCTGGATTTTAGAATTTTTGTAAAATAAAAAATAATTTTCCTACTACTTAAAAAAAGTAAGAGTTTAATATCCCTTTAAATTGCAATTTGATGAATTGGAATCCAACGTTTCCACGGTGGAAGGAATAATCAATACTCTTTCAGAATTTGAAAATAATATTGAGAATCTTAATTCTAGTATTGAAGAATTAAAGAAACACATGCTATCTTATTCTAATAGTGAGATAGAACAATTGCGACAAAAAATTATTAAATTAGCAAATGAGGAAGCAGAAAGAATTTTAGACGATGCTAAAAAAGATTCTGAAAAAGAATCAGCTTTAATTCAAGAACAGAGTGAGAAAAATTATAATCAGATAAAAAATAATATCGAAAAAAATTATGATAACGCAATCGATAAGGTTATCAGTATGATTCTAGGAAATATAGATAATGAATCTAATCCCAGTAAAACATGATTTTATTTCTATCATCCATATATTTCTCATTACTTACAAAAATTTAATTAATAAAAACATAATATAGTATTATTAAAAGGATGATGATTAAAATTGGGAAAAGCTAACAAACCTCAAAGGATTTTTGGCACAGTTAGAGCTTTCTCTGAACGAGGTACAATGTTATCTAAACATGATTTAGAATCATTTTCTGATTCCAAAACTCTTGATGAATTTGTAACCAGATTAAAAAATACCTCATATGTTAATTCTTTGAGCAAAATTCAACAACCTATAAATTCTGAAAAAATTGAAACTGCACTAAAAGAAGATCTTTTCAATTTTCATTCTTCTATGACCAAAATATCTAAAAAGGATCTTGTAAATGCATATTATAGAAAATATATTCTCTGGAACCTTAAAATTATTTTAAAAAGTAAAGCTTTAGGAAAGACCTATGATGATATTTTTCCACATATAAATATGCATGCAGAGGAACTGATTGGAAGAAGAGATATTATTGTTAAAGCTTTAATTGCAAAAGATCTTGATGAGGCTGTATCTGCTTTACAAACTTCTGAATTCGGTAGTGAAATTTCTTCTGCTGCTCAACTATACAAAGAAAATAATAATATTCAAACTTTTGAACTTTACCTGGATAAAATCTACTACAAAGGCTTGGTGAGTGCTTTTGCTAATATAGGTAAGCCTGCTGTTCTTCAGCCTTTAGTTTCGCTTGATCTAGATTATTATAATGTTTCAAGCACTCTTAGAGCTAAATATTGGAACCTTCCAGAAGAACATATTAAATCGTTAAGGATAGCAACAACCTCCCGTGTAAACGAAGATATTCTAAATAAAATGATACATGCAGATAGTGTAAGACAGGCAATATCAGAATTTTCTAAAACTGTTTATAAGGATATAGTTCCTAATCAAGGAAACGAAAGTGACATCAGTGTCATCTCAGAAATTGAATCGGGATTTGAAAGATTAATCTATAAAAAATCAATGGCATTGTATGGGAGTATATTTAGCTATGCACCTATGACCGCAGCTATTAAACTAAAAATGGTAGAAATTAAAAACCTAGTAGCTATTGCTTTTGGAATTGAACAAAAAATAGATCCAAAAAGTATTATAGATCAACTATTATTAGTTGAATAGATTAAATATTTTACTTCAATATTTATTTTATATTGAATAATATAATTAATTAATTTATTTATTTAGTCTGTAGCTTAATTCATCATTGTTCACTTTTATGCTTGAATTTGATCTGGTTTTTGTGTTTACAATGCGATATATTTATTGTAAAGCATAATCTTTAGACCGGCTTCAATTTTCTGTGCACTAAACTTCTTTGATAAGAGGTCCTCTCCAAATACTCTTTTGATTGCAGAAAATACTATTTCAGCTATCCATCTTCTACCTGCATCTTTCAAATCCTTCCATCCATCATATCCCAATTTCCTGATAAGTAGGACCTCATCTCTTCTTAATGGACATCCTTTTGATCTGGTCGACGCATTTTTTCTAATCTTTATTGCCGGTTCTGCATTAATCTTGTCAAGTATGTTAAAGTTATTTCTGTTATCATATGCTTTGTCTCCGTACACTTTGTCTATATCATATTTACTGGCTGCTTCCTTTACCAGAGGACCAAACTTTTTTGTGTCATGTACATCTCCTTTAGTTATCCTAAATGATACTACTTTCTTTGACTTTTCATCTACAGATATATGCAGTTTTACAAACTCTTTCTTTTCACGTTTCCATTTGTCTTCTATGTAATCACCTTTCTTTGAAATTGTCAAACCTGATGCATCAACAATAAGTGTTATAGGATCATCATCTTGAAAATCTAGATTCCCAACAGATGGTTTTATTTTTAGAATTCGTCTCCTGATATGTGTAAAGTGTATCTCTTCAATTCTTACGTAGTCAGATAATCCACGTACTATTCCCTGCACAGTACGGTATGGAATCTTGAAACCAATCTTTAGGAATGCTAAAAACTGTATGTAATTATCAGAATACTGGAATGGTGCCCCAACTTTGTCTTTATTCATATTCATTATTTCCTCGTTGGTTGATTTGATGAAATCTAAATCTATTAGAACACGTCCACGTTCTATCAAAGATTCATTATAATCATGCCATGATTTGTTTGCTGGCATGTGTTAGAATAATTGGAAGAAGATGATAAAAATTATGCTACAAACTATTTATTATTCATTCTCTATATGTA
>CAWIYT010000172.1:0-64834 GCA_963840085.1 uncultured Nitrososphaerales archaeon | reverse complement strand
CGATAAACTACCAGCAGAAGCAAAACGATATCCAGCAGTAACAACACCAGGACCAGCAAATAATAAGGATTGGAGAAACGAGGATTATGACTTCTAAGAAACGTTATAAAGAGAAATGTGCTTGTGGATGTGGAAAAATGTTTCTGGTTCCTTTTGATGAATGGGAGGAGATTTAGAGACAGATATGACTTTTAATTTATTTTTTGTAAGGAGTATATGAGGTGAATAAATAAAAAAATGATAAAATATGAAGATTGTAAAATAATTAGAGGACCAGATGGTAAACCTAAATTTAATGTAGATATTGAGAAAACACCTATAACTTTAGGTTTAAAAAGGAATATTTCTCAAACAGCCAAATTATATTGTAAATATTGTAACATAAGTTTAGATGCTTTTGTGAGCATTACAGTAAATCAGGCCATTTTATCAATGTATTATCCAAAAGAGATTGAGAAGGAAGTAGACGAGTTACTAGCAGGTGAACAACTAATTTTAGGACCACCACCAGGATATTTGAAAAAAATAAAAGAAATGAAAAAAAGAATAGAAGAAGAAATAGAATCAACAAAAGAAGAACCAACAGAAGAAGAGGATGATGATGATGAGGAGAAAAGTAAATGATTTACTTTTCTGATTCTAATAATTCTAATCCTAATTCAACAAATATCGTTTTTCAATGCAGTGATTTTAAAAGAGATACTGGCTTACTGCTGTTGAAAAGAAAAGGAGAAGGTAAATTTGAAATTCACTTGCATAATGATTACACTAATCAGGCAATAGCAATGGAACTGGACCAGATGGTAGCAAGGACCAAGCCACGAAGATATTTAAAACTTACGGGTACATTGCAATAAAATAATTACTAACTAATCTATTTTATAAATTTATAATTTTATATATATATAATTCAATTCTTTTTAGACTTTTATCATTTTATTTCATTATTTTAAGAAAAGTTTATGAATCTCATACAACTACTACCATTTTTAGGTTTTGGACTACTGTTACTCTGGAGTAAGAGTAAGAGTTAGAGTTTCTATCTATCCTTGTAAATATATGAATCAAAGAGAAAAGTAATTAATTTATGTACATAATTTTATAAAATAGATTCTTTTTATTAAAATTGAATCATGATAATATTAGATATTATTAATAATATCATTAAATATTAATAGTAAAATTTTTCAAGATAGATTAATTAATTAACTAGTTAATCTATTGCTTTTAGATTTTATTATTTTTTAGTTCTCAGAATTTTAAATTATCTAAAGGATTTTTACGTCCTGTTTCTGTAATCCCATATTCTCCATATTTATCTTCTGATAACCATCCCATGTCTTTTAGAAATCCTAGTATGGATTGTACAAATTTTTTATTATTATCAAATTGTTTTGAACCAAGATTAATATCGAGAGTTCGATTATTATTTAATTCTCTTAAAATATGCTTTGCTAAACCTAAACCATTGTTCCTACTAGGATTGTAGGAATGTCTTTCTAACGTATTTGTCCAACTTACCTATCATTACTACAACATACACCTATAACTACATACAAGTTATAGATTTATTTAAATGCAGGCGCATAATTGTTCCAGAACTTGATTAACATTATTCCAATATCTTGATAATAATCTATTACTCTAGCGATATTAATCTATTTATTCACACAATTATTTCTTAAAGAAATTAATACAAACAAATATTCAAAGTAAATAATGAGATTAAGAAATTAATAAATATATCAATTCTTACTAAGATTTTACCTTCAATCACAAAAGAATTAGGCAAACAAACTTTTGCAGATAGTTATAACCTTCTCTTTTCTCCTCCTCTCCTATATAGAAGTGGTATTCATTAGTAGGGAGGAGGGAGTGGGGTTATGGCTTTTATCGCTTACTAATTAATCTATTACTCTAGTGATACTACTACTTAGTCCGTAAACAAGTATTCAAAATTTCAAGAATTAATAAATATCATTATTACCATTAACAATTACCTATTATTCCATTTATGGAAAATTAGGGAAGACATATACATGTATGTCATAGTCTGGACCTATAAACCCCGAATATATGTAGTGAGTTCATGCTATGATGACAATAATAATAATAATAATTTACTTACTAATTTATTATTAATAATAAATTACTAAAAAGAAGTATTAAATAAGATGGATACAAAATATTTTTACACTACCATAATTAATTTCGCTAACCTACATGCATTGAGCACCATAAAGACGAATCCATAAGGCCATAGCCTTCTACAACACACCTACATTACTCCTAAATAGAGGGCTATGGCTTTCTTTTACAATTTATTCTTTCTCAATCTTATTCATAGTGAATAATGCTTATTTAATTCGTTAATTCAAAAATAAAACCCATGTAATTGGAATTCATATCTGCTTGGCTCCATTAACTATATGGATTCAATAACTAAATTCTAATCTTATAGGGCTTCAAATATAACATGCAAGGGAGGATCGGCATATGGAAATTCAAACTTTAAATTTTGATATTAAAAATGGCTATTGTAACTAAAATTATTAAAGTAAAATAATGATTACAAAAAAATACTTTAGAAAAACTTTATTATCGATTGATTGTGGTTAGATGATAATGTTAACTAAAAACAATTTTGCTAAATTTTTTAATACCATTTAAAATATTACATGGATTGGAAGAAAAGTTATCGATTACACATGGAGTTGCTAGTGGAGATATGACTGAAAATAGTACAATAATCTGGTCAAAATCTAATGCAAAATCAATTATGAATGTATCTTATAACAAATCAAGTAATTTTCTAAATAATACCTCTAATATTATTTTAACAACTTTAGTTAATTCCTCTACAGATTTTACCGGACATGTAAAATTAATTGATTTAAAACCCAATACAACATACTATTACAAAGTATGGTTTACTGACTCCAATAATTCCTCAATGAAATCTAATTATAAAACTGGCAAATTTAAAACATCTCCTAATGAAAATGATAGAACAAAAATAACTTTTGTTATTGCAGGAGATCTTGGTGGAACAACTTTGTGTAGGCAACAAGAAATTGGTTACCCAATTTTTTCAATTATGAAATCAACAGCTCCTGACTTTTTTATTTTTAATGGAGATCAAATTTATGCTGATGGAACCTGTAACAATTTAACTAATATAGTTAAAAAAAATTATACATATTGGAAAAATATAGAAGGTAATTTTAAAAGAGTAAATGATATAGATTGGAATGATCAGGATAAATTAAATGAAATATTTTTTGCAGCATTGGGAATATAATAGAGAAGATCCACATTTACAGAATTTACTTAAGGATGCATCATTGTATTCACAATCAGATGATCATGAAGTAATTGATAATTATGGAAATTGGTCTTTTTATGAGATAGCTAAGTATCCCAATGAAAGAAATAAAACTGGCTATCCTAATTTAGTTAAGACAGGAATTAAATATTTCTTTGAATTTTTACCAATTGAAAGAAATAAAGAAACATCCAATCAAATATTTAGAATGTTTCAACGGGTGGGGGAAAAACCTTGATTTATTCTTATTAGATGCCCATTCATATCGTAGTGTAAATACATTACCATATACACTTCAAAACAATAAAACATTATATGGAAAACAACAACTTGATTGGTTAAAGAACAAGCTCTCGTCATCTGACTCTACTTGGAAAATAATATCCAATCCTATCCTTATTACTATTCCTGATTGTTTTGGTTATATGCAGGCTTGTAATAATTGGGCAACTAATAATGCCACCAATAATCTAACTTTTACTAATGAAAGAAGTCAATTTCTAAAGTTTTTGGATGAAAGAAATATTAAAAATGTTATCTTTCTTACTACTGATGTTCATTTTGCTGCAACAGTAAAAGTAGTTCAAGATTTTAATGGAGATGGTGATCTATATACATTTTATGAAATGGCTAATGGTCCCTTAAGTGTATATACAAATGATAAACCCATTCCAGTTGATCCAACAATCAATGCAAAATATCTTTACAGTGAGAGTGCCTTCTTTAATTTTGGTCATATTAAAATAGAAAAAGCAAAAGATGGTAAATACCATTTTATTTATGATGTTATTGATTCTAATAATCGAATAAGACCAAATTCACCAATAAATCTTATTTCAGAATAAGAAATCTCACTATATCTATTTTTTTATAATTATTTTATCATTTGTGACTTAAATTATCAAAAATAGTAGTTTAATTGTTATTGTAAATTTAATTCATTAATTAAATGAAATCTCAGATGGCTTAATTCTCATTATAACAATGTTCGGTAACATAATAAATTTAAAGTATTACTTTCTACTTTAGGCCTTCTCTAATTTCGCCACTGAAATTAGATAGTACATCAGCTCCTCCTAATGCTGTTTTCTTAGCTGCTTCTCCTAGCTGACTGAGAATATTTTTTGCCTCATTAGGTCTTATGCCAGTAGAATTATTTGCAACTTCTGATGCCATATTTTTTATTTTTTCTGCAGTCGTTTTTATTAAATCTGTTATGCTGCTTGTTATTGTTGTTTCTTGCCCATAAACTGGAAGTAAAGTTATAATAGAAAAAACAAATACTACTGTAACAACTATTGATTTAAATGCTGATTTCATTATATTCATTGATAATGTAATAATTAAGTAATATTTAGGATAATCTCTTTCCAGTCAGTTGTCTAATGAAATTATTACTATTTTTACACAATTTTGTAGTTCAGAAAAATTATTTAAAAAAGTATTTAAAAATAATAATATTTGTTAATTTAACATATTTTTTACGGTATTTGTAAATAACTTTTTACCAACCGGTTTTCTCATAATTTGTTCTTTTGATAATCCTGGAACTATAGTTAATAATTCATCTAATATATCTAAAACAGTAACAAAAACAATCTTAATTGTTGGATCTATGGATTTTATTTGTTGATATAGTTGAATTCCATTCAAATTTTCCATTCTAATATCAAGTATTACTAATAAATCATTAAAGTTTGGAAGGTCTTTAATATACTCAAGAGCAACAATAGGGTCTATAAAAGAGATTATATGATAATCGTAACCTTCTAGAAAAAGCCTATATGTAAAAAGTATCTCCTGATCATCATCAACTATAATTATCCTTTTATTATTATTTTTTTTATTAAAAAAGAAGCCTTTTCTTTTTTTATTCTTATTTTCCATAAAATCTTCAGCAAATGAATTTGACTGTTTCTCTGTCAAGGAATGTGTACTATTAGTATCATCTTTCTGCAATAAAGTATTACTCCTTTTTATATTATATGTAGGATACCCAATGTTTTCTGTTACCTTGAATTCACCATTATTTATAAAATTATACTTATTTATAATATTAGAAAAAGATTTTAAAATTCTATATAAATTATTTCCAATAATTATTTCATTTTGAAGAGCTAAAGAAGGAGAAGAATTTATCTTTGAACATATGTTTACTGCTGAACCAAATATATCTATTTGATAATTATCTCCAGCTAAGGCTAAGTCTACTACACCATAATCTAAACTAATCTTGTAGCTCTCTAGTGGTGGTAAATTATTCTTCAACAATAATTCATTATTCATATCCTCTCGCTTTTCTAAAATCTCTAAAACACATTCAATTACCTCTTCAAATGCTTTTTCATTATTTAGATCTGAAAAGTTCAAGAAATAACATAATAAGCGATCACCAAGACTTTTTACAATCTTACCATTATTGCGTTTAATTATTTGCGATAACGAGTTTATAACGGTTGAATAGTATTCTCTTATCTGTGAAGAATCATAGGTTATAGAAAGATTGTTTACAGGAGTTTGAAATTCTATAAAGCAGACACAACACTTTAGTGAATCATCAGTAAATTTGATGCTTTTATTGCCTTTATTGCTGTGATGCCACATTTTATTTGTATACCATCTATAATAACTATTGAGAAATAGAAGAACCTAATTTATATTCTACATTTATCCTTGGAGATAGAGTTTTTATTGCAGTAGCATATTGTTTCTTTTTTGGTTTGGGAATTCTATCATTTGGTAAAGGATTTATCATCATTCTTTTTTGCTCCTTAAGTTTAGGAATAAATATACCATTCATAAAATATACATTTTATTTAATGAAATTTAAAGAAATTGGTCTAATGAGATATAAAATTAAAGATAAAAAATTACAAATTTTTCGGCGCCAAAAAAATTCGGGATGCACTTTGATATTCTTTACCGATTTAAAATTATGTCTAATAATAATCAATAAACATGAGAGATAAAATCTACCATAATTATAAAATGATTAATAGTTTTATAATGTAACTAATATTTTAAAACTTAAGTTAATTTCTTCACCTTATCCAAAAAGAGTATATGTATGTTAATCATTTATTAAAGTAAATGTAGATTATATTCTATATCTTTTTACAATTATTCTAATAATTTCTAATAATCAATAAACAATAAAATAATCATTCATATCTGCTTGGCTCCATTAACTAAATGAACCTCGATATAATACGGGCTCAGAGGATAGTCAACTGCTGATTTTGACACAATTTTGTAGTTGAGAATTAGAAAGATATAACTTCAGCTAATCAAATTTAAAAATCAAAAGAAGATGATAATAATAAATCAAGATATCAGATAATCCATCGTGCAATGTGATCGTTATCAATTTATTAAAAATTTGTTGATGATCAAAGAGTAGTATTTAATTAAAAATTTTGGTAATAAATAATAATAGTAACAACAACAACAACATTATAATTAATTAAAAAGAAAAAAAAGAAATTTTTTATTTTATCTATCTACTGTATGATCTTTCTATTTTTCGTGCATAATTGAAGTTATTTTGCACGATATCGCTGTAATATCTTTGTGTGAGTTCTATTAATTTATTGAAATTTTCTATACCGCTTGCAATAAGTTCATTTACGAAATTTGTTGAATTAACTGTATAATCTTGTAGGTAATACCTAAACATTTGAAACAAAAAGTACATAATAATGATTGTTATCTTATGCGTGGTTTGTGCGTGAGATCAATCCATTAGAATTGGCTACAAACAGTCAGAAAAGTAGGTTATATTTTCAGCAGGGTAGATGGAGTGGAAAAAGAAAATGTCCTAGATGTAACTACAGGTACATAAATCATTTATCATCATGTGAGAAAAGAAGGAGGAGATATTCATGTAAACGGTGTAGGTATGTTTTTAGTGATTTCACATGTACCTATTTGGCAAGGTTAAAAATCTCGTTTGATATTATATCTCATTTGTTATATCTATTTGTACTTGGTGTTCCTGCTTACAGAATACGATGGTATATATCTATTAATTTAGCAACAATTGAACGTACATTTAGAATATTCAGGCAAGCAATCTATGATTCGCTTATACTGGAAATACAGAATCTGAAACTATCTGGAGAAATAGAAATTGATGAGGCATTATTTGGAGGTCATCATAAAGGAGGGAAGCGTGGATGGGGTTCTATTGAGCACAAAAATCTAGTTTTCGGTATCTACAAAAGGAATGGAATTGTTATTACATTTCCAGTGTCTGACAGAAAACATGAAACATTGATTCCTCTGATACAACAGCACACAAGAAAAAGAATCACTATATTATACAGATGATCATACTGCTTATGCAACATTGAGTTTAATTGGAAAACATAACTCGATTTCTCATGGTAACAAGGAATATGTAAGAGAAGATACTCATATTAATGGAATAGAAGGATTCTGGAGTTATGCCAAGACATGGCTGTATATTTATCGAGGTGTACCTAGACAATATTTTCATTTATATCTAAAGGAGATTGAATTCAGATTTAATAACCGACATATGGATTTGTATCCAATTATGTCAAAAATGCTTGTAAAAACTGTTTCAGAATCTTTAGGTATTACCATCTTGTATGTTTTTATCTATTGTGGTATGTGTTTCAGAATATCTTTGTGGAATATTGAAACTTTTCCAGTATGATTTATTGATGTTATCAAAGAATTGAACATAAGATGATTGATATGTATCAAAGACATTTTTTTGTAATTCTATAGCATTGTTTGATATTTCTTGTATTGTTTTGCTGATCTGTTCTTGAGAGTTCCTGAAAATATCTACATTCTTTTCAAAGATTCTTTTATTATCTTCTTGAAATTTATTTACATTTTGATTAATTTTTTCTGTAGTTTGAGAGAGATTGGATGCTGTATCCTGATATTGTTGTCTCTGTTGTTCTAGATATCTGTCTGTGGTTTCCTTAAATTGATTGGTACTTTCTTTTACATTATCTTTTTTAGTTGAAGACATGTACTAAATTTATCGTTAAGCCATATTAAGATTAATACTGTTGACTATATACTTTTCATTTTAGTATTTAGAAAATTGGTTTCATTTGTAGAAATATATCTTGTAAAGATTAAATAAAATTAATTCCACAAGTTGGATATCAGCAGTGGGACTCGAATCTCGAAGCATTATTTCGGGGTTATAATGTTATATTCTATGACTGAAATAATTAATAATAAACACGAAAAAAAGAATCAATAATTTAAAGTATAGATTGAAAATTACTAATTTAATTATACTTACTACAAGAAACACCATAAAATAAATGATGATATAATTAAATCAATCAATTATGAATTCAAGGCATTATTCACAAATTTCTCATATTTTTCTTTTGGAGAAAGTCCAACAGTTCTGGCTACTTCATTCCCATTTTTAAATAATATTAACGAAGGTATAGATTGAACATTGTATTCTGTTGCAATTTCTTGATTTTGATCAACATTAAGTTTAGACACTTTTACTTTTCCATCTAGAGATTAAGCTAATTGCTCTACAATTAGACCGACCATTCTATACCAATTAGCCTATATTATCTAATCAGATTTTATTATTATCATATCTTATAAACAGTAAAAACTATTTGTCATCCTACTTATTGCGTTTAATGTCAAACTAATGTGAAGTATTCCAAAAATGAATTGATTAGATTATACAAGAAGGAAACTAATCTCAAGGTAAAGGAAAGAATGCTACTTGTAGTAAAGGTAGAGAATAAAAATGTCATTCCTGCTTACGCAGCTGATGAACTACACATAGAAGTAGACCATGGGCATTATACTGGTTAAAGAGATACAGAGAGAAGAAGGAATAGAAGGATTAAGAGATAGATCAAAAAGTGGTAGACATTCAGATATACCAAAAGAGATAATATACATGATAAAAAACGAGTTAGCATCCAGCAAACAGGGATGGACTACAAAACAGCAGGTAGAAGATCTAATTGTCAGAAAAAGAGTGGTGGAATAAGATACCATTACACTCACATATATACCGACTTATGCACAAATGGGGATTCAAACAGAAGGTACCAAGAAGAGTACACATGTAAATACTGCATCTAAGGAGGAAAAAGAACGTTTTAAAAACGAGCAAGAAAGATACTGGATAATATAAAAGATGAATTTACTGCTGTATCATTAGATGAATCATTCTTCTTCTATGACTCACTTGTACGGAAAGTATGGATAAGAAAAGACGAAAGACCAGTTGTAAGAATCACTGGATCTCATCAAGAGAGTCAGTTTTATTTGGTGCCACAAGCCTTGAAGGAAAACAACTGTTAAGGCAGTATGACTGGTTTGATGAAAATACCTTTTTAGATTATCTAAAACAGATTCATAGAAAATTTCCCAAATGCTATCTGTTCCTGGACAAGGCAAAACAATAGCATTACAGATCAAAAAAGGTACTGGAATATTTTAATAAACATAAAAATGATCTTATTCCGATATATCTTCCAACAGCATCTCCAGAATTTATGGTACTGGAAGAGATATGGCATATAGCCAAAAATGATCTTCTTGTCTTACAGTATTATTCATCTTTTACAGATTTGAGAAATAAAACATCCTCATATTTTAGAACAAAAAGATTCAATCTTGATATGAGAAACTATTTGCTTGCTAAAATTGATAATTAGAAAACATAATCTAGTTGGTATAGAAAAATCTGAAATAGAAGAATATGTAGAAGAAAAACGATTATTTTTGCAATATAAAAGAGATAAGGATAGATATCCAAAATATCCTGAATGGATCGCTAATCCATATTTATTTGAGGAAGCCTCTAAAAAAATTGGCACAAAAATAGATCTGCAGACTCTATATAACAAGCTAATGTGGATTTATCTATTGCCTCACAAACATAGAACTATTATAAAAAAAATAATGGCTATGGATATAGATTATATGGATTAGTAACAAAATAACATTTATATAATTATTTTAATCTAAAATTGTAATATTTAAAAGATAACTCTATTGTTCATAAGAAAATTTAAGATATTTAATTTTCAAATTTTATTATAAAGGTCATAGAGGGCATAGATATATGAATATAGTAACAAATGAGAAAGATGGAGTAGTTTGGTTATTTAAATATATCAAGTCAAGATTACATTGAATATTTATGTGCTCGATTCATGGTCTGTATTAAACAAAATATAGTTTTCCCATCTAAAATATATCAAATCTGGACTATATTGACTTTTGTTAATTGTTCCTTATTTGGCCTGTAAAAGTTCCTTGTAAAAGAAGCTTCTGATTCATCTTTAGTCATTTCTGACATTAGTATTATTAATTAGATAAAATTATTAGAAATTATATCAAAATATATCATTTTAAGTATTTCTTTTGTACTACAAAAATTATATCAAAATAACTTTACTATCCGCCGAACCCATATCATATTGGGATTGATATATATATTGTAGTAATAAAAAAAAGAAACACCTAAATGTCCCAAAAATTTGAAACTGTCCTAAAAAGTGCTTTGTTGCGCAACTCATCTAGATAATCAAATCTATCCTACTGAGATTGATAATTATGTAACAGTTAGACTCTGAAACAAGTTATATAACGATGCTTTCAGTATCATTTCTTTTATCATGTTCTCAAACCTGATAGCAGTAACATATTCTCTATCAAACATTCTCTTCATACAGGAGAAGACAGTTTCTGCAATCCATCGCTGACCATAGCTAACGCTATTCTTCCAATTCTGTAAATTATTTTTCTGCATTTTCACCGTCTTGTTTCTCTGGTAATGATTGGTCTTTCTGCATCTGGAATTCTTTCTGACTTTTATTGCAGGATTAATTCCCTTGAATGATAGAAATTGAAAATTATTGTTACTATCATAGGCACTATCTGCGATAGTCATATCTATTATCTTGTTATTCTTTATTGTAATATCATCTACTAATTTGGGTAGTACTTTTCCATCATGTACTTGTTCACTGGTTACTTGTAATGATAATATTCTCTTTCGTTTGATATCTACGGCAACATGTATCTTTAGATAGCCTCTATTGACATTCCACTTATGTCTAATCCATTCTCCTCTCTGTTTGTAACTTACACCAGTAGAATCAATTGCAATTACAAAGTTATCATCATATAAATTAGACTTATCATTATCAGAAATCTTGATATTTAATCTGTTTATTCTTCTACAAATCCTGCTATAATCTGGAATTGATGGTAACGTATTTGCAGCATGTGCTCGTACTACGCCTTCAGTTTGTCTATACGGTAAGTGAAAGTATGCTCTCATGTAGCCAAGTAATTTGATAAATGACTCTGGATATACGAATTTTCTACCTTCTTTGCCTTCATTCATCTTCTCTAGTTCAGAATTCCAGTTGTCCATAACATCAAAATCAAGTAATATCTCACCACGTTTAACAAGAGATTCATTGTACTTCTTCCAATTTCTCACATGATATGACTAAAATAGGTTAGCTAAATGTGTTAGGAATGATGAGTTGCGCAACAAGGCAGAAATATCATATACGGAATGGTCTAGAAAACTAGAGGAAAAATACTATACTCTTCAGAAAGAAATTCTAAATCTAATTCCAGAATTATGGGAACCTGTAGAATTTGCGCTTTCAGTAAGATCCATTTTAAGGATTAAGAATATTACTTTGCCATTTGCAGGAATTATCTTGGGTCCACCTAGTTCTTTAAAGACAGCAGCAATTGAATTATTCAGAAATACAAAAGATACATACTATACTGACAACTTTAGTGCGAAATCATTTGTATCTCATAATACACCAGTTCCAAGAGAAGAATTAAAAGAAATAGATTTACTTCCAAAGATAAAAAACAAGTTATTCTTAACTCCTGAACTTTCTCCTACCTTTTCTAAAAAAGATGAAGAATTAAACGAGATTCTTGGAATCATTACACGAGTTCTAGATGGTCATGGTTATGAATCAGATACTGGAGCACAGGGCCATAGAGGTTATAATGGAATTTATGTTTGTTTGTATTGGTGCAGCAGTTGATATTCCAAAAAAAGTCCATAAATTATTAGGAACATTAGGACCAAAATTATATTTCTTTAGAATAAAGACTAAGAAGAAAGATGAAGAATTCTATTTGAAACAAATACAGAATGAAGATACTAATGGCGACTATAGTCAAAAAATTAAAAAAAATAAAAATAAAATTGAATGTTTACTTGGAATGGTTTGATTCAAAACCTGATCATCATAATAACCATGAGGAGCAAGAAATTAAGGATAACAATGATGAGAATGCCCTTCTGTACATAATTAGATTGGCTAATCTTCTTGCCCATTTAAGAGGAGATGTTCCAGTTTGGGAAACAAAAGATAGTCAAGGATCTGATTATGCTTATACTTTTCCAACAATTGAAGAACCTCAAAGAGCAATAACACAATTGATGAATTTGGCTAGAGGTCATGTATTATCTCTTGGAAGAAATCATATAACCATTGGAGATATTCCTTTATTAATTAAAGTTGTACTTTCTACTGCATCCAAAGAAAGAGTTATCTTATTTGATCATCTGTTAGAAAATAATGGAAAGTTGGATACATTAAGTATTTCAGAGCATCTAATAATATCAAAAAAGACAGCACTGAAGACTATGACAGAATTAGTTATTTTACAGGTTGTAGACAGATTGGATATGGATAACTCTAACAATAACAATAATGCATTTCAGATACAACTAAAACAAGAATTTAATTGGTTTCTTTCTAATGAATTTAAAAATCTAAGGGCAAATTTTGGTAAGGAATATTATAATGAATATGTGGAAAAAAAGGAAAAGGAAAAAGAGCCAATTTAAAAGATATAATGGCGTTACTAAAAATAACCCCATAGCATTATAAAATTTAATAAAAAAAATAAGAAGATGTTAGGAGGGTAATTTTGGTAACACCTGAAATTTTTAATGGTAAAGAGAGACTGAGAGCAATAATATTGAAAAGGGTTTAGATTTCATTCTGAATCACTTTAACCAAAATAGATTATTTCCAAGAACCATCATGACCAAAAATTTGGGATATCAAAAAGAAGTTTTTTCAAAAGAAGCAATGAATTTTTTTAAAGAATCTGATTTTATAGATTGTCGAATCAATGCATTTCCTTCATTTACAGATTATAAAGGAATTCAAAGATATCCACCAGACTTCATATTTATAGATCTGGATAAAAGTAATTTTAAAACTAATAGAAGTTTTGAAATTGTCCTATCAAATACATTAAAAAATATCTGTGAAAAATTAGAAGGAGATGCATATCCTTCAGTTTTATTTACGGGAAATGGATATCATATCTATCAACCTGTTTATTGTCCAACTGCTTTAGAAAATGTAACAGAATTTAGTAAATTCACTGATAAACCATCACAAGAATTTTTGAGATTTGCTAAAAATTTTCTTTCGAACAGTAAAGCATATCAATCAAATAATCCCTCATTCAAATCATGTTTACTTAGGATTCCAAATTCTATCAACTCAAAGAATAATACTGTAGTTAAAATAGTCCAACAATGGAATGGATATAGACCAACTATAACAAAGGAATTGTTATTAGATTTTAGAAGAGATTTGATACAAAAAAAGAATCGATGAGTATAACTATAGACAAAAAATGTTTAATTGAAGAAGAAGAAAGAAAAATAGAGATAGTCATAATAATAATAAAAATTGCCTTGTTGCGTAACTTGCTATTCCTAACACATTTAGCTAACCTATTCTAGTCATAATACATGTGAACTGGAAGAAGTACAATGAATCTCTTGTTAAACGTGGTGAGGTATTACTTGATTTTGATGTTATGGACAACTGGAATTCTGAACTAGAGAAGATGAATCAAGGAAAAGAAGGTAGAAAATTCATATATCCAGATTCATTTATCAAACTACTTGGGTACATGAGAGCATACTTTCATTTACCATATAGACAGACTGAAGAAGGAGAGTAGTGAGAGGGCATGCTTCAAACACACTACCATCTATTCCAGATTATAGTAGAATTTGCAGAAGAATAAATAGATTAGATATCAAAATAAACGATGATGAGGACAAATCTAGTTTACAACATGATGATAATTTTGTAATTGCAATTGACTCTACCGGTGTTAAAGTTACAAACAGAGGGGGGAATGGATCAGACATAAATGGAAAGTAAAAAGAGGTTATCTCAAAATACACATAGCAGTTGATATCAAGAAGAAAAGAATTTTATCATTAGATGTTACTAGTGAACAAGTACATGATGGAAAAGTACTATCTAAATTAGTCGATGATATTACAATAAAACAGAACAAGGAAATAGATACTCTGCTATCATGGATGGTGCCTATGACAATAACAAGAATTTTCAATTTCTATCATTTAAAGGAATTCAACCAGCAATTAAGGTAAGAAAGAATGCCAAGTATAGAAAGACAAACCATTATTTGTGAGAAACAAGAACGTACAATCACAGAAAACCAATCTACAACAATGGAAGGATAGCGTCAGCTATGGAAAGAGATGGATGGTAGAAACTGTCTTTTCTTGTATTAAGAGAATGTTTGGTAGAGAATATGTTACTGCTATAAGATTTGAGAACATGATAAAAGAAATGATACTGAAAGCATCTTTATATAACGTGTTTCAGAGTCTAACTATTACATAATTATCAATCTCAGTAGGATAGATTTGATTATCTAGATGAGTTACGCAACAAAGCAGATATTATTATAACATTAACAAAGTATTATAATGAAAATCACCATATTAAAGACGAATAGTAGTTTATAAAAATAAATATTACAAATATAAAACTATTAACTAAAGAGAATAGAATTGGAAATAAAGAAAGTTTTGATTATAAAAATAGATAATAATAAGAATTACTATTCAATTTTTTTTTGTTTGGTTTAAACCTTTTTTATCTTCATATATCTTCAATGTTAATAAAAAGATAGGAACTTTTTCTAATTTACTTACCTATACATATACCACTTGGAT
Source organism: uncultured Nitrososphaerales archaeon (assembly GCA_963840085.1). Classification (GTDB taxonomy): domain Archaea; phylum Thermoproteota; class Nitrososphaeria; order Nitrososphaerales; family Nitrososphaeraceae; genus TH1177. The sequence goes on along the minus strand of CAWIYT010000172.1, from coordinate 49,463 downwards.
TAGAAGTCATACAGTTATTTTGGTCATACATGTTGCCATTTGTATTTACTGGTAACCCATTAGCATTGTTTAAGTCAATTGTATTCAAAAGAATATTGTTATTGTTAACATTGTTATTGTTACTTTGATTGTCTACATAAATACCATTTCCAGATTCAGTAATAGAATTCAAAGCAAGTACATCATCATCGGAGTTAACTAATGTTATTCCTGCCAAAGTATTTTGATAAAGTATGTTATTCTCTATAGTGGCTTGTTGTGTGGAGTGCCCTGCAAATCCAATTTGGTTATTCATAAGTATGGACAAGTGTGCATTAACTATATTTGCACCAGTACCTGAATGCTCCTATTTGGTTATCTTTGGAAACAACTTCTTTTATTTCAACATTTTGAGAACCTGTCATTAAAATACCTGCTTGAAATCCCTGAATAGTACCATCTTTAATTACTACATTGTTAACATTTGGTACCATGATTCCTACTTTATTAGATGTTTTTTCTTGACTATCTACATCTGGTCCAGAAATGGTATGTCCATTAAGATCAATAACAACATCATTTGTATTTAATATAAGACCATCCCCGTCTGCACAGTTTAAGTTAGAAGTCAATACAACGTCTTGTGTTACAACTTGACCGCATGATGGACTTATGGCTAACGGTTGTTCTGATTCTTGTTGTTGTGTTCGTAATGGTGATTGCATGGGTGATGCTGGTTGCGTTTGAGCGTTTAAGGATATGGGTTGCATTGTTATTGTTGTAACGACTGAGAATGAGATTAGTGATGCTAATATACATGTCATTAGTGTTTGATTCATTGGTAGACGGTTTGATCCTAATGTATTTATATTAATCTCATTTTTATTGCATATGATTTTACTGTAACTATGTGAGATATATTTGTAAATACATTTGATGTTAATATCGCATCTTTGGAAAATACAATTACTCATAATTTGATAAGAATTTAGATGAATATTAAAAGAAGTGTTACAATTTCAACTTGTCGCATGACAAAAATTTCATCCGCTACTGCTACAATTAACTACTACTATCATTCTCCATAATAATAATAATAAAAAGAACACAAAGGCATATAATGGCATAAGATACCTTTCTGAAATTGATATCACTATAGAGAATTGATAGTAATTCAGTGTATAATAATAGATAAACTACGGATAAATAAATTTATCAACTTTGAATACTAATTATAACTGTACGTCTGCTTGATTTTATTAGTTACAATAGATCAGTTTTTTTTAACATTAGAAGTCATTTACTAATATGTTCTTTACTTCCTATTCATGCCATTGATTTGTACATACATAATCAAAATTTTTTATCATTATGATTATAACAATTTTTCAGGTAATATACTTAAAAAATATTACATTGTCACAAAAGGCGACATATCATATAGTTTTATGTACAATTTTAATGAATGATAATTTAGTTCAATTATTTGAAGATATTGTTAACTCCTTTGTATTTTGACTTTAAATTTATTAACTGTTTTTAAAATAATCAAACTTATCTTATCCTCTGTTAATTCCATGATACTGACAGAGAAAATTCCAGGTGTATGGTTAGCACAGTTCAAGGATGGTGGTCATGCACTAATGTCTCAATATCCTGAAAGATTAAGCACAATTGTAAATACATTTCTAGACAATTAATAATACTCATTTTTCTTATCAAATAATATATTAAATCTATTTATTTTCTAATGGATTTTATTTGATAGCAATCTTTATCTAATAAAAATAGATTTAATATTCTATATTAATTATAACTAAAAAACAAGATACAGTTGCATTTTCTGTATTATGCATTGCAATCGCATAAATAATAATTATTGATCTATGTTCTTGCTGAACTTAGTTGAGCACTACCAAACAATACAGAAAACGGCTGACACCATATCAGTACATATTTGTATTTGTTAAAATCTGTGTTGGTAGGTATTTTGTAATTCTGATTACCATTGTTTGCCTTGAGTCTACCTAGATCTATAAAATCACTTGCTTGTTTATCAGTAGATAGATAGAGATGAACATCTGGTCCATTAGTAGATCTAAAATCTTCTAGTCGTAGTATTTGAGATCCATCTGATAATGTCAATATTTTTGCTTTACCTTCTGCATTATGTATCCCGTCATTAACTCCCATAAAATCACCTACTAGTATATTTTTATTTTCTTCTGTATTTATGCTAATATCCATAGTAGTAGTCATAGTTTCATTTATAGTTGTATCTTGTTCTGCTGCCATTTTCATTATCATGTCTTTTTCTTTAACAGTCATATTTTTTGCAGCATTAATTTTCTCATCTTCTGTCATTGCCATAAACTTCTCAAAACCTAGTTGTGATTCGCTACTTAGTGAAGGAAGAGGTTCATTTATTTCAGTATTTATGAATAAAGGTGAAATAGTATAAATACCAATAGGAATTGCTATTGCTGCAATTATAATACCTATTATTATTTTTGTTTTATTTTTCAATTAATTCTTTCTAGTTTTGCTATAATATAAATACCTAGATTTATAAATAATTTATTGACTATAAATTAAGACTTACCCATTACAATTAATTTATACAAGCATCTATATGTTATGATCGAATTACGTTGATGATGATTAAGTTTCTAGTCTACTAATACACTAATAATATGTATATACCATATACCATATATTCAATAAAATTTATTATAGATATTTTTATTTTTTCATCTTTCTCCAATGTAAAAATTTAAGAAAAATCTTGCATAATATGAATGCCATTCAGCACTAGGTGTATATACTCCCATTTCTTTATCAACTTTCACTAACAAATAGATTAATTCACTTTTTGTGAAATTGGCTTTTAAAAGTTTACGCATATTGTCTAATAAATGATCTGCATACCATATTGGCCAATCTGGATCTTCACCTTCAGTTACAGAAAACGCTTTATGATGTGCTTCGGCAGTTTTAACCAAACTATCAATTATAGCATCTTTTATCTGAATATTATTCATTTGTAAAAGTTATAGAATATATTATTTAAAATTGATGTTTGAAATTGTCTAAAAATATGTTTCATTTAATTCATCTTTTTCAATAATTTTCAAGAATTAAAAGAATTTTATATTATCAATATTCTAATAGTTATTGCATCGAAATGTGCTGATTGTAATTGTGATATCAATGAGTGTAAAATTAGTCAATCTCCATTTGAATATCCCAATTGTATTCTTGATAGATGTTGTTGGGAAAATTTCCATTTTAGTGATAATAATAATAATTTAATCAAATATAGTGAACCCGGAGAAAAGTACTTACTTAAGGGAGTCGAATAGTCATGATTTTCAATGTTCAATATCACAAATAGAATTAACTATTAGAAGATATCATCTATAATTTGACAATATATACTACTTTATTATGCATGATAATAGATAAAGACCCGTCGAGATGAAAGGCACTTTTGCCTCTAGTTTATAATTAATATTATAAAATTGTGATTTATTTTATTATAAAGCCATAGCCTACTTCTGCTAGTAAAACAGAGTATGAGGAGTAGGAACAAACAGAATTGCATTATTGTTGTAGGCTATGACTTGTTTATGCCTATCACATGTTTTACGATGTAGCATATTATAGTTTATAGTTTCTTTAAAAATTGAATAACAATGTTAATTCTAATATTTAGGTTAGTGCAAATATTTTGTTGATAGTAGTATTAAAGTCTCTATATTCATATTATAATTATCAATTGAGATTGTATGACATTCTTTCTAAAATCATAATAATTTTTAAACACTTAAGTAACGTGATTTTGAAAAATTAAGTTATATGAGAGAAAATAATGAAATAATAAAAGATAACTTCTTAAAAAAAGCAAAGATTAATGATGATCAAACCTTGGAAAATATGAAAAAATATTATAATATAGAGGATCATACAGATTTATTAAAATTTATCAAGTTAAATGGAATAGCGAATAACCATGATCATTATTATGATAAAGAATGATGATATTATAATGGATTAATCTAAACAATAATCTTAATTTTTTAGTTGTTAATTACATATGTAATATTTTATTTAACCAAGATTTTGTTTTGCACATATGGCAAAACCCGTATGTGCACAATCATCTATCTGGCATAAGTTACAGAATGGAACACCATCAGTAAAAACAACCTCAATATCTAAATTGATGAGATTATCATGAAGTAATAATTTGTTTTTCTCCCTTTCAAATGTGGTGAGGGTTAATTGGATATTCCTGTTATCTTCATCACAATTTCCGTCTTTAATGGATAACCAACGGCTAAAACATTCTATACCCTCTTCTACGTTATTATTTTTAATTTCAAATATGGCAAAATTATGATTGACTCTATTGTAGGTTTCAGGTAATATTGGCATTAATTTATTGTTCCTCTTTCTCCTTCTTCTTTCAATTAGAAAGAATTGAAATTCATATGACAATTTTTTTATTATTGTCATAATAATAGATATACTATTTGAAGGTATCTTTTATAACATTAATAAATATTGAATATAATAAAAATTGTAGAAAAGTTTTTGCTTTCTTGTGATACAATAATAATGTATTTGAATATTAGTAAAAGCCATGGCCCTCTATTGGAGGAGCAACCACGAATATACCATCTAGAAGGCCATGGTATGTATATATTCTTGTCTTCAAATCCACAGCACTCAGGTCAGTCATAGGAATAGGTAAGCCATGGCATTTTTCTTCAACCTAATTACTGTCGGTCTTCGAATCTGGAATAGGTGTAAAAATTTGTTAAGCATATTATATAATACTTGAAGATAAATTGTAGTTATCATAATTGTCATAGCCATAACTACAAGATAGAGCGATGAACGAAAAGATGATTGATCGATGGATTGATTAAACTCCAGACTATGACAAGATTTGCCTATTTGTAGTATATTTTATAGAATATATTGCAATCATCATATTAATAGAAGAAATCTTTTTAATCTTTTTTTAAAATTCTCATTTTGAGAACTATATAACAATAAACGTTAGAATAATTCAGTAATGTCTGAAGTTTATTATAGTTGTAGATAATTTTGTACGAATCTTGGACTAATCCCTCCTACTATAAACCTTATTTTCATTTGCAATTAGATGAATCCATATATTCATCGCACGAGAGTTTACAATATTGTTAACAATACTAACCCTAATTTAGGAACAATTTTTTATATTATTATCCAATTCTTTTGGAATTCTCATTCTAATAGAGTTTGAATATTTGTAAATTGATAACTTGAGAGTTTAATTTATTCTATTAATATTTTGATTTCATTTTTTAATTTTTCTAAAGGCGTAGGCTTTTCTAAAAATTTATCAACTTTAAGATCACATAATTTATCATCATAGTATAAAGTAAAATTATCTTTAATAGTAGCACTAATAAGTATTATTTTTATTCCATACTTCTGATCTTTTTCTCTTATTTTCTTTATTAAATCTAAGCCTGACATTTGAGGCATTTTATAATCTGTTATAACTAAAGCGCAGTTAGTAAAATTTCTCTCAAAATAGTCTAATGCTTCAACAGGACTTACAAAAGAAACTATTGGATATCCAATTGATTTCAAATATATATCAAAAGTGTATAAAGTATCTTTGTCATCATCAACTAATAATATGTATTTGTTATTGTTATTATTATTGTTATTTAGATTTACAATAGGAATAGAATCCCTATCTTATAACTACTTTTATAACTTTTAAATTTTGTTCTGTTAAATTATTATTTTTATAGTATAATTTATTATTGATTGCAATTAAAATTGGTTCTAAAATGTACTTTCCCACTGTCTGTAACATAAATATTCTCTTCAGAGTCAATTGCTATATCGTGTGGAAGTAAAAATTGATCAACATCACACCCAAGAGATCCCCACATTATTATAAAATTGCCTTCACTATCAAATTTTTGAATATTTTTACCTGAATATCCAGTAACATAAATATTATTCAAAGAATCTACAGCCATACTTTCTGGCTGCATAAATTCACCTGGACCTATTCCTGTTGACCCCCATTTGGTAATAAAATTTCCATATTTATCAAATTTTTGGATATTATAATTTTCTGCATCACTAATATACACATTATCTTTTGAATCAATAGTTATTCCATGAGCATGTAGAAATTGACCATCCTTAAATCTCACTTTACCCCAACTATCTACAAGAGTCCCATTCTTATCAAATTTTTTTACAAAATGAAAATTTGAAGAATAATAAGAATCAGAATTCATATCATTATTAGATGGTGATGATAAAACTGCTGCTTGTTCAATTGGACCATCTATACAAGTCTCTTTATCTGTATCTTCAGAAGTTGCTGATGGTGATGGTTTGTTTTCTATATCTTTTAGATTTGTGGTAGTAGCTGTATCTTTAGAATTTGTTGTTGGTGGAGTATTTTTTTCTTTTTCTTTAGATTCATAATAATCTCCTTCATCAAATTCAAATATCTGAGCGTAACTAGTTGATATAAAACCAATATTACTGAAATATAAAAGCATTAAACTAAATGAGGGGTTGTTGTTTAATTCAGTTTAACAGATGGTAAATAGAATTTCATGATTTTGTTTTAGCTTAGAAAGGGTATGTTCCCTTGTGAGTACCAAACACAAGAGGAAGGATGGTTACTGGTTGTATTACCATCTAGCGCATACCCTAGAACGTGATACGGTTATTGAAAATATAGTTTATTTGGTCAAGGAAAATCCGCCTCCTGCATGCTCAAAGAATGTCAGCAGCAGCAGCAGAAGAGGAAGAAAACCAGTACACTCATGGGAGAAACTTGTTTGTATCTGTATTTTGATGGTTGTATTTGGTTTGACTTATCGTGATATGCAGAATACAGTACCATCATTGAATTTACCATGGAATAACGATGAACCATATCCAGACCATACTTGGATAGCACGTACATTCAAAAAGATACCGTTAAAGTATCTTGAAGATATTCTAACCAGGTCAGCCTCTATTTGTGTCTGCAAGAATCAGGATCTAAGAAAGAAGGATTATTGCTGCTGGCTTCAGATAGCACCGGTATAGAAACAGACAGATACGATTATGAAGTACGACCAGTCAAGAGAAAGAAGAAATTTGAATTAATAAGAGTAAAACAGTATCTGAAATGGCATATAATAGCTGTACTTGACCATCTTGTGATACTGAGTGTATAAGAACAACGAACAAGAATACACATGACTCCCCGGTACTCAGAACAATGTTAAACAGACTGAAGAAATGTGGTGTAATTGTAGACCTTCTGGCAGGATCTACATTCAATGCTGACAGTGGCTACGATGGTGAAAACAACTACAAGTCAATCTTTATGATGAATATGTTTCCAAATATTAGGCAGAGGATAAATGCTAATAGGAACAAAGGTAGGAACAGGAAGTACAGAAAGAAGGCTTCAGAGATATTTAACCTATCACAATATCATTACAGGGGATTAATAGAAGGAATATTTGGAGCTGAGGAAACAGCACATCATCATCAGCTATATTGCAAATTCAGATTAAAGAATAACCAGAAAAGATTTGGATTGATAATGGGTATAGGATGGAACTTGGGTGTTCTAAACAGATTGCAATGCGCAAAAAGACTAGAAATAAAGATGACACCGTATGTTATATCGTCGAATTAGGCAACAACCCCACTAAATGATATCAATAGAAATTTGGTAATTTTGTTCACAAAGTTAAATATCTCTATATCTTTATATTAAGATTGTATTAGAAATTTATATCCCATTTCTCTAGTACAATACTAGAACGAACAAATATCAATCGTATTTAGAATTAACTTATGCAAATTATGAATATAGAGTAATAGGAATAAAAATTTCCAAGTAGATGTCATTTATCACTAAATAAGTGGCAAATAAAATAATAAAATTTGATTTAACAACAGTAATCAATATTTCCTCTTATAAATTTGATTTCTATAATATTATATTTGGCATAAATAGAAAATTATTAAATGGCTATTAATTTTAATAATATATTTTTTTCATTCTTATTATTTGCTTTTATTTTTTCAATCATTTTTACTACTAATTCCTTTGATTTATTTAATAAAATATATGGACACGGTCTAAGTAGAGATGAATCGCTTCCTTTTGATATTTCTGGAAAACAAATTGCAATTGAAGGAATAATGGAACCTCCTTTTTTAAACGAAGGTATTCAAAAACCTACATTTCTGGTTAGAACTCATGAGGAAAAAACTAATGAAACTATAAAAGATATAAATTATAGAATAATAGCTAAATTTAAGAATGAAATCATAATGGATCAAAGATTCCATTCATTAGATGGAATAGTTTCAGCAAATCTTATTCCTTCAAATGACTCCCTTATACATGAAATACTACTGCCGAAAAATCATGAACAACAACAACAAAATCTATCAAAAAATGATCTAGTAAAAGTAAGTTCAAAGAGTCCAATTACACTAAAAAGCAAATTACTTGCAGATGGTGGACTATATGACATATCAGTAATTCTTGAAAAATCAAGTAAAGGTCTAAAATTAGATTCTGATAAAAAAGTAGAGTTGTTTATAAGTATCGGTAAGACTTTTCCGTTTGTAATAACAGAACCATCTAATAATAATGGTAGTAGCAAGAATGGTAATAATGATAACGATAATAATGGTAATTTAACATTAAAAGTTAAGACATTTTATGATGAAATTACAGATTTCATCTATGACCAAGAGAATTCAAAGATTTCTTTCCAAATGCCATTTACATGGAATCTAAATTATGTAAGTCAGATTGTTAATTTACATGAAGAACTCATTATACCAAAATCTTATACACCATTATCTACCGTTTCTTCATTTACCGGGACTTTAAATGGTATGGAAATTCCAAAAAATACAATATTAATTGATGATTATTCAGACCAACATAATAGAATTGTACATATCGTAATTCCAAATTTTAAACTAAAAGAATTTACCAATCAAATTATAAAAGAGGGAGGAAATTCATATGCCATATTTCAATTACATCCACTTTTAAATTAACAAACTATTATACTCTAATACAACTAAAACATATAGAGAATATTATAGCGGAATACTGATTAAAAGTTTCTTAAATTATGCCTTGTTGCGTAACTCGCTATTCCTAACATATTTAGCTAACCTATTCTAGTCATAATACATGTGAACTGGAAGAAGTACAATGAATCTCTAGTTAAACGTGGTGAGGTATTACTTGATTTTGATGTTATGGACAACTAGAATTCTGAACTAGAGAAGATGAATCAAGGAAAAGAAGGTAGAAAATTTGTATATCTACAGATTCATTCATCAAACTACTTGGTTACGTAAGAGCATATTTTCATTTACCATACAGACAAACAGAAGGAGAGTAGTACGAGCTCATGCTGCAAATACATTACCATCTATTCCAGATTATAGCAGGATTTGTAGAAGAATCAACAGATTGGATATCAAAATAAACGATGATGATGAGAATAAATCCAATTTACAACATGATGATAATTTTGTAATTGCAATTGACTCTACCGGTGTTAAAGTTACAAACAGAGGGGGGAATGGATCAGACATAAATGGAAAGTAAAAAGAGGTTATCTCAAAATACACATAGCAGTTGACATAAAAAAGAAGAGAATTTTATCGTTACAGGTAACCAGTGAACAAGTACATGATGGAAAAATATTACTCGAATTAGTGGATGATATAATAATAAAACAGAACAAAGTAGTTGAAACTGTCATTATGGATGGTGTCTATGATAAGTTAAGTATCTCATATATCATCAACATGCATTAGTATTTTTAACATACTCTGATAGAAAGAACTTTAGCTCTGAATGTTTAGATTGATATGTGCCCAAATCTTATATTCTGAAATTATCTGATACTCAGAAAAAGGAACTGAATAGATTCATGAAGAGTACTCGTGACAAAGAGGAATACAGAAGAGCGTCTGCTATAAAGCAAAAGATGGAAGGAATACCTTACAGAACTATAGCCAAAAACCTTAGTGTCAATTACCGTAATGTGTATGACTGGATTAACAATTACAGAAAATATGGTTTAGATGGAATAAGAAACAAGAGAATGAATGCAGGTAGAAAACCAGTAATATCTACTGACAAAAACAAAGAGATGATAAAAGACATCATATTGAACAAGTCTCCTAAAACATTTGGCTATCTCAAAAATACATGGAATATCAGGCTGTTGGCTACTTATCTCTCAACATTACTGGAAATGAATGTCAGTCCCATGCAAACATGGAGAATAATTCATGATATGGGTATAGTATACAAACAGCCAAAACTTGAACTGGAAAAAGGCATAGATTATGAGGAAAAGAAGAACAAGATAGAAGGGTACAAGAAGATATCGGCAGCTCTTTTAAAAAAAGATTCTACTAGGATTTGAAGATGAAACGTGGTTACATCTACAACCATACATAACAAGAACATATATGAGAAGAGGAGAACAGCAAAAGATACTTCATAAAGGATCTAACGATAAAGTCAATGTATTCATCACACTTCTTTATCCTATGAATGGAATAAAATTCACAACAAGCAAAACAAGAAACAGTAATGATTTCATAAACCATCTAAACAGCATCAAAAGATATGTACTCAAGAGAAGTATCAAGAGATTTATTCTTGTAATAGACAATGCATCTTTTCATGTTAGTAAAAAGACTAAACAGTTTATAGAAAAACAATCAGACGACTGGCTAACTGTACTATTTCTACCAACACGGGCACCATTTCTGAATCCAGTAGAAACAAAAGTAAACAGGAATCTCAAGAAAGATATATGTGCAAACTATAACTACGAAACAGAAGATAATCTATTATGTAATGTAAGAAGATATCTTAGATGTTTTGGTTGTTGGCCTAAAATATGATACTTAACTTAGTAACAAGAATTTTCAATTTCTATCATTTAAAGGAATTCAACCAGCAATTAAGGTAAGAAAGAATGCCAAGTATAGATAGAAAGACAAACCATTATTTGTGAGAAACAAGAACGTACAATCACAGAAAACCAATCTACAACAATGGAAGAATAGCGTCAGGTCTATGACAAGAGATGGATGGTAGAAACTGTCTTCTCCTGTATTAAAAGAATGTTTGGTAGAGAATATGTTACTGCTATAAGATTTGAGAACATGATAAAAGAAATGATACTGAAAGCATCTTTATATAACGTGTTTCAGAGTCTAACTATTACATAATTTTTACATTAGTAACAAAAAATAGATGATTATCTAGACGAGTTACGCAACAGAGCATTAAATTATAACAATTCAGATATTAAATATATCTTCCAATTCTCAAATCAATAATAATCTTATTTTACCATTTTCCCATACTAAACAATAGTTTGATATTTCTCTTTAAAGTATCCATTTGGGTTTGTTATTAAAGATAACTTCAACCTTCTATATTTACAAATTGGTTTAATGCTACTTCAATATCTTTGAATCAAAAGCACAAAAAAAATCAGCATTATTATGTTATTTCTTTTTTATTATTAGGATTGTTGAAATTAATACAGCGATTGAAATTACAATTGTAATAATAATATTAATCCAAGGTCCATTTTCATTCTGCTGACCCTGATTGTTTGGAAATGGGTTTAATAGAGAAGGAGGAGACTGATTAGGAACAAATACACTAAATGATGCTAACAGGACTGAATTGTTGGTATTTATTCTTGTTAAAACTTGATGTGTCCCATCAACGGGAAATAAATACTTTACAGAAAAATCTCCATCCGCAACAGTAATATTTTCAAATTTAAATAGTCTTTGACCATTTGTAACAACTACTCTGGCATCAAAATCTTTTATATGTTCACCTGTTTCTAAATCTTGAACGCTAAATTGCAGGTCGGTAAAAGTATCTATAATTGGCTTTTCGGGCGAGTAAACAAATTGAACCTTGATATTTTTATTTTTATCTATCCATTCTTGAACTTTTGATTCTTTAATATGAGCATCGCATAATATTACACTTTGACTTAATAATATTACAAGACCACCACTCAAAAACAACAAAAATTTAAATGTATTATGTCGTTTTAAAATATCCAAAAGTATATTCATATAATTCTAGTATTACTATTTTAAATTTAACTCAAGTATGTTGCATTTATTTTAGTCTCTATGATCTATATTGGATTATTATATAATACAAATATTAATTAATTTTAATTATTACTTTCATGAGTCAAGATTATTATTATTATTTATTCTGATATTTAAAATCAACAATGAACAAAGAAAAATAATAAAATTCTTATTATATTTAAAAACAATAAAATCAAAAAAGATGTATACTATATATTTTAAAAAAATACCTATTATTACAATATTACTAACATCTTTTGCAATAGTCTGGAGCAGGATAAATTCTCTAGTTTTTGAAAACTCCCTTGCTCACAATTTCTCTCGAGATGAAAGTGCATATTTTCTAACAATTGTAGATAAAATTAAAGTAGAAGCACAACTTGCAGCAAATAGTACCGGTAGTAATAATAACAACCAAGGTTCGGCTCAACAACATGCTAATAATGCCATTTTAAATTATGATTCTAATACTAAAAGTGAAATTTCAGAATAAAATAAAAGAATTGCAAATGAATTAGATGATACATTAAATCAATTATTGGTAGAAGTTAAATCTCAAACGGATAAATCACAACTTGATAATAATAAATAAATTATTTTTCAATTATTTACGTTCTATCTGCTAACAAAATCCATTTATCATTTACCTTTTTATGACATTTTTACAACTATTAAAAAATAAACACATTGGTTATGTATCTGCAATTATAGCAGCAATATTATTTGGTTCAGTATCAACTATAACAAATCCAGTTCTTGAAGATCTAAATGCACTATCAGTTTCATCTCTAACATATATAATTGCAGGATTAAGTTTAATCCCATTTGTGAAATTTTCAGTTGTTAATTCTAATTCTAATTCCAATAATACTTTAGAAACTACTAATAATTCTTCAAACAAAAGAAAATGGACAAATAATAAGAAAATTTATTTTTTGCTTTTACTTACAAGTCTTTGTAGAGCAGTTATAGCACCAACACTTTTCTTTTACGGTCTTTCAAATACTTCTGCATCTGATTCTTCAATACTAATCAATGGTGAAGTTTTATTTTCAATTCTTTTAGCGATTGTATTTTTTAATGAAAAATTAATTCAACGTGAAATTCTAGCAATAACATTTGTTTTAGTGGGTATTGTTATTCTTACTACAAAAATGCAATTTTCATCATCAAATTCTTTTGTAGAGTTAAATGTAGGAAATATTCTTATTGTAGGCTCAACACTTTTTTGGGCTCTTGATAACAATATAAATAAAATTCTTTCCAAAACTATTCACATTCCAGAAATAATAGTTTTAAAAACATTAATTGGAGGATTATTGCTTTTTATTTTATTTATTATTATCTTTGGAATTCATGACTTGAATGTGACCATTTTTCATATTCCATATTTAGTATTTGCAGGCTCATTGGGATTTGGAGCTTCTTTGTTCTTTTTTCTTCATAGTCTGAAAAGAATTGGAACGATAAAAACAATATTATTATTTTCAACATCTTCAATATTTGGTATGATATTTGCAAAAGTATTTTTAAATGAAAACAATACTATTTATCAAATTATTACAGTAGGAGTAATTTTAGTTGGGTGCTATTTAATTAAAAGATAATATAGATATACTGCTAATAATTACTTTAGGTAAGATACAATATTGTATGGTTATTGCCTATGGAAGAATCGCAATGAAAAATCGTAAGATTTTTTAAGTATTATATACAGCATATAGAGGTAAAAATTATATTTTATAGCATTTAATAAATAATATTAGGCGAAAAATATCAAAATATATTAGTTAACTTTATAGTGCATTTATTGAACAACTATATAAAATACTTATATTTTTTGCTTATATTCTTCTTTAGTATTAATTTAATTATACCTAATTTTAATTTCATTTATTCTGTCACTCAAATTTCTTTTAATAATGTAAAAAAGCAAATAGAAATTTGTTGTACATGGGGAGAAAAACTTGCAGATGGAATCTTAACATATCAAATTAATAATGCAAAACCTGAAACTAAGAAATTAGTCATATCTGCATTAAACTATTGGGAACAAAACATACAAGGAATAGAATTTAAAGAAACAGAGAAGTAAAGAACAGGCTGATATAAAAATTTCTTTCAGAAATGATAATGGAAAAGTAGCAGGACAGACTATAACTAATTTTGATTCAAAAGGATTTATTTTTAATAATCAAATATTGCTTGCTGAAAAGGCATTTGGAAAACAATTAAACAAACATATGATTGAATATATGGCAAAACATGAAATAGGACATGTTTTGGGATTAGGACATGCAAATTTTAAGGAGTCTATTATGTCAGCTTTGGTTTATCATTCATTAAACAAGATTTCAGACTGTGAAAGAAAAGCTATTGCAGAAGCAAACAAATGGAAACTAATAGATAATAACTCATTACCAACAAAAAGCCAAATTAAAAATTACTTCTGCTAATTGTTACACTATAAATAAAAATTATGATAAATAACTTATTTCAATGGATATCAATAGATGGCAAATTACTTCTATGTGCAAGAATTGTAAGAACATTTGCATATGGTTTTTTAAGTGTAATTCTTGCAATATATTTGAAGTTAATTGGATTTGATGATATTCTAATTGGCATAATTCTTTCTATCACATTGATAAATAGTATTATTTTTACATTATTTGCAAGTTTTTATGCTGATCGTATTGGAAGAAGGAAGACGCTATTAATATATACTATTATGATGTCTATTTCAGGCGCCATCTTTTTTGTAACAGAAAATCCAATAGCACTTATTATTGCTGCATTAATAGGGACACTTAACATAACAGGATCAGAAACAAGTGCTTTTCTTTCTATTGAGCAATCAATACTTCCTCAAACTATCAAAGATAATAGAAAAAGGAATACTCTTTTTGGATTTTATAATATGGCAGGAACATTTGCAATGGGAGCAGGAATTCTGATTGCCAATTTACCTATTATAATTCAAAATGAATTGGGATTTGATCAAATTTATGCTATCAAATTATTGTTTCTCTTTTATTCTCTGTTAGGAATATTGGTAATAGGAATTTATCTAAAACTTTCTTCTGCTATAGAAATTAAAAAACAAGAAAAAACTTTAAAACCAATATCTAAAACTTTGAATCCAAAGTCAAAGAAAATTGTTACTAAACTATCAGGATTATTTGCTATTGATTCATTTGCTGGAGGTTTTGCTATTCAGAGTATAATTTCATTTTGGTTTTTTACTAAATTTGATATAAATCTGTCAACAATTTCTTATATTTTCTCAATAGGTAGTGTACTTACAGCATTTTCATACTTAATTGCTGCCAAGATTGCAGATAGAATTGGTTTGATAAATACAATGGTCTTTACTCATATCCCATCTAATATTTTATTAATATTGCTTGCTTTTGCTCCTACTGTTGAAATAGCAATTGTATTTTATATGATAAGAATGGCTTTATCTCAAATGGATGTTCCAACAAGACAATCATATATTGTAGCAGTAGTAGAAGAAGATGAAAGAACAGCATCAGCGGGAATAACTAATTTGTCAAGAAATATAGCGCAAGCAATTAGTCCATCAATTACAGGTTATATAATTGGGATTCTATCTTTATCTGCTCCGTTTATAATAGCAGGATTGCTAAAGATATTCTATGATATATCTCTTTACATAAACTTTAGAAAAATAAAACCATCTGAAGAAGAACAAGAACAAAGTTAAGTCTCTAATCTTTTATCAACATTGTGCTATCCATTTAGGATAAATATAGAAATAGATTTAGCTTTATTATACATCTTTCAACATGTGCCAAATAATCCTGTCAGACTAGAATTATCTAGTGTACAGAAAAAGGAATTATTTTCATTCATGAAGAGTACTCGTGACAAAGAGGAATACAGAAGAAGAGCATCTGCTATAAAGCAAAAGATGGAAGGAGTACCTTATAGAACAATAGCAAAGAATCTCGGTGTCAATTACCGCAATGTGTATGGCTGGATTAAAAAATATAGAGACTCGGGTCTTGATGGAATAAGAAATAAAAGAGAAAGAATGGAGGTAGAAAACCAGTAATATCTACCCACAAAAACAAAGAAATGATAAAAGACATAGTACTGAATGAATCACCCAGGACATTTGGCTATCTCAAAAAAACCTGCTGGAGTATCAGACTTTTAGCTACTTATATCTCACATCATTACTGGAAATGAATGTCAAGTCCCATGCAAACGTGAGGAGGATAATTCAGGATTTAGGTATTGTATACAAAAACAGCCAAAACTTGAACTAGAAAAAGGCATAGATTATGAGGAAAAGAAGAACAAGATAGACAGATACAAGAAGATATCCTCTGCACTTTTAAAAAAAGATTCTACTAGGATTTGAAGATGAAACATGGTTACATCTGCAACCATACATAACCAGGACATACATGATGAAAAGAGGAGAACAGCAAAAGATACTCCATAAAGGATCTAATGATAAAGTCAATGTATTCATAACCCTTCTCTATTCACTAAATAGAATTAAATTCAATACAAGCAAAACAAGAAGAACAGTAATGATTTCATAAACCATCTAAACAGTATCAAAAGATATGCCCTCAAGAGAAGTATCAAGAGATTTATTCTTGTAATAGATAATGCATCATTTCATGTCAGTAAAAAGACAAAACACTATATGGAAAAACAATCATACTGGCTAACTGTACTATTTCTACCAACACGTGCACCATTCCTAAATATTGTAGAAACAAAAGTAAACAGAAATCTCAAGAAAGATATATGTGCAAACTATAACTACGGAACTGAATACAATCTATTATGTAATGTAAGAAGGTATCTAAGATGTTTTGGTTGTTGGCCTAAGATATGATACTTAACTAAGACTAAAATTCCGTATAGATTTGCAAAAATAAAGATATGTTAGAATTTTAATATCTGGTGGTAATAGATTAATATCTTGAATGAGAAAAATAGAAATCAATATCTATTAGATTGTCATATAAGATAAAAATGAAAATCTATAACATACTTAATTTGACAATATCTCTTATAGCTATTGTTGGAATGAGTTTGAGCATATATGAAATAAATGTAAATCAAGTTTCAGGACAAACAAATGATAATCTAAATTCAAATATTACAAGTATTCTAAAAACTAGTTCTGAAAATGCTCCTGATACTTTTGATATGAATGGAGCAATTAGTTCATTAATATTTGTACCAGATACTACTACTAATAATAATAGTACTAGTTGGGATGTACCAGATGCTAAAAAATTTATTTTATCTGGCGACTGGAGTCTTGCTGCTAATAGTGGAACAATAACAAAACTTTATGTAAATTTTACAAAAGTACTTGCTGATGGAACAAGATGGCATAGCCATGAATTTATTAATTTCAAAACCAATGATGAGAATAATAAGGTATTGTTAGATCCAGATAGGAATTTATCTGTCTCTGGTATTGTTGACGTTAAACAAAATAATCTAATACCTTATAACAATACCAATATCAATATTACAATTTCTAAAGGTGACACAATAAAATTTATCTTAGATAATGAAGATACAGGAAATCACTTTTTGAATCAACCAATATATGGAATTGTAAAGTCAATAAATGACAAAGAAGGAAATAAAATAAAATAAAATTCTTTCTCACATAGAATTTAATTATACTAAACTTTCTATTTTAATAGTCAAATTTATAGTTAAATGGATAAAATAATATTGATCGATTCATATCGTATTAGGTCTAGTTAATATAATAATGTCAATATTCCAGAATGATCTTATGATTTATAATATTATTATGTCCTACTCCTGACAAATCTTAGTTAGATACAAGTTAGAATAGAACATTCACAGCTAAATCTATTTTGTTAAATTAACAGCGCTATTTTTATTTAAAAATTTTTTATTTATTTAGGAAAGTATTGTTTAGTTTCTCCTACTATATGTTCTGCAATTCTGAAAGCCAAAGCAGATATCATTAGAGATGGATTAACTCCTAATGCATTAGGTATAATTGCACCATCTACGACGTATAAATCATCATATGGCTGACCTGTATCATTATTGAAGACCTTCCCAAAACCATTTACAACTCCCTCTGATGCTGTATTTCCCATAGGACATCCACCTAAAGGATGCAAAACGAATTGGGCTTTTTCATCTTTTCCCCAAAATGGAATAACCAAACTATTATCTCCATTCTTACCAATTTTCTGAGCTATCAATTTCATAAATTTTATTATATCAGTAAATACTTGTTGATTCAGATCATAGTTTTGTTCTAAATCTAATTTTCCGTTATTGTTGAGAACTAGTTTTCCTTTTGCTTCATCAACTCCAATCCCACCCAACATAAGTATTCTGGAGACTTGTTGTTCTGGAGATTCTGCAGATTGGAATAATTTAACCATCTCAAGAATTTTGCCCAATATAAAGTTGGATGACGAGAGATTAGCTCCCTCAATCCAATTCAACAGCATTGGTCTTAATTGTTCATTGTTAAGTAACTTAATAATTTCATTATTGAGAAACTCATTGATCAGATTATGTTTTGGAAAAATGGAATTACTTTCTTTTTCTTTTAACATAATATTAAATAATTTTGCAAAAAGCTCTGCAAACATTTTTGGTATTCCTTCATCTTCGATTGAAAATGAAAATTTATTTGTATTTTTATTTTTAAACCTTGCAATGGATGTAGTTATCGGTCCTCTACTTGCATCTACGGTTTCTTTAGTAGGACTAATAACACCAAGCAGATCGCCATTAGTAGAAAATTGCATACCTAATTTTGGACTAAGAGATAGTTTGTTTTTTGAACGCAAAAGAATTTCAGTTGATCCTAATGAACCTGCTGCAAGAATTACTGTTTTTGCTGATATTATTTTTATAGAGTTACTTGGACCACTCCTATGATCCTTGTATCTTATTTTGTACTTGTAATCTGGATCATTTTCATTTGCAGCTTTTTTCTCAATACCTTCTACTTCACATAATGGAAAGATGTCTATAGGTATTCCTTTTTCAATTGCTCCATGAATCTGTTTATTTAATGTGTGTCTTGCTCCTGGTATACATCCTAGAACACATCTTCCTTGGCGTTGACAGACATTCGTTTGTTTTGAAAGATCATTTGTCTGGGAGATAGAAGGATTCTTTATCTTCACATCATTAGTATTGGGAATTTTATCAAGCATAAATGAATTAAATGGAACTTCTGTTATGGAGAGATTTGCATCTAAATCAGAATTACTAATCTCAATCTTATTTTCTGGATCGGTTATAGCGGAAACTGCATTTTGGAAAACTTTTGCACGGTTTAGTTTAAATCTTCCAAGGCTTGCTGTAGTAGTAATTTTGGAAACACCTATAAAATTCTCTGCTATTTTAAAATAGTCAAGATCTGGATTGTTTATATCAGCTGGATCATCTACATATCTACTGGCATCTGTACCATAAACATCTTGATATGTAAATTTTGTATCTAGTTTTTTAGTATTTGAAGGATCAGTTTGAATTGACCAATTCTGATATATTTCTGGTTCTGGTTTTTCAGTTACATTTGTATAAACTAATGAACCACCACCTACTCCACTTGATGTAATAACATGAATGTTTTTCATTGGTCTATAATCATAAAGACCTTTTAATTTATTGACAGTTGTTGAATTACCAAAAACTTTGAAGATACCTTCAATGTTATCAGGATATGCCCAAATATCATATGGCATATCATGAGTTTCAAGATATTCACGTATAGTTGGTTTATTGTTGATTGTACCTTCAGATGATGATGGCATTTCATGGCTTACCCACCATTGTCCCCTTTCTAATATGCAAACTTTTTTACCATCATTATCCTGTTTATATTTCTGACCCAAGGTTAATGAAATAATTGTTCCTCCAAAACCAGATCCTATAACTACTGTCTCATATTTTTCATCAGGGATCTTTAATGGAGTCAAGGATATAGTGATAATTATATCGTCGAGAAACTGTAGAGGAAGACCTACCCATTCAATGACATTTCCCTGAACTACCCTTTTTTTATAAAGATTTTTGTTATTAAATCTGTCTTGGTTATCTCTAACAGATGTAAATTTCTTTGTTGTTTCAATCAAAACTAAATGAATTGTATCGGTATCTATGGGTATTAATTGATCATTTAATTGAATATTAAAATACCATTTTGATCAGGAAGTTGAGGTTGAACTAACAATCGTGGATTTCCATGTACTATATCAAAAACTTTTATCTCTACTTCAGATAAAGGAGAACCAGTTGAATCTTTTAACTCTCCTTTTACACTTAACATAAAAATTTGGTCATCTAATAATATATAAAAGATTTGGCGGATTAAATTCATTTTTTCAGATAGTGAATGTGTTCTTTTGAAATTACATTAATTATGACTTATATACTAAAAATATGTAGCAATAACTCTTTAAGAACTTATTATTTGCTACAAATCCAAATTAAATAATATTCTATCAATTACACAATTCTTACTTCTATAAATACAAATGCTAAAACGATAGCAAAGATGACTCAATATCTGATCACTCTAATGTTATTACATATGTCATTTTTGAGATAATTCTACTGCAAAAAAATATAGTGTTATTTATACCTAATTTATACCAATTATCCTATATTTTCTAATTCTATTTACTTATAATATCATATAAGCAGGAAAAAATATTTGCTATCGTGTTTAATATATGTAATCTTAAACTACTTTAAAGTATTCCAACAGCGATTTGATTAGAAAATATATGCTAAGTGATATAATAGTAATTTAGATGAATAGCTGGGAGTTAACATGGATTCACTAACTGCATTTCCTAATCCTAATATTATTATTATCAGTTCAATGCTACTTAATTGACCTAAACCTTTCTTTCCAAGCTATTTTATTATAAATACAATTAATAGTGTAACAATTACTGTTCTGAATTTACTGCAACAAACATCATTTTATAATCGATATTAATGCATTTTCTATAATTTCTGATAGTACTAATTCTATGGACACATGACAGTAGTGACAACTATTTATAAAGCTATAAGATTTGTCATAACCTGAACAAACAAACCATATGATTAGGGTTTATAGGTCGGATGATAAGTTGTTCAGGCTATGACTTTTATTACAACCTTTTCCTATAATATGTATATGTATAAGATATACTTAATTATTAAAAATATTTATTATTTGTGAAACTATCATCTAGAGGTTTAAATAAATAATATCGATGGAATAATAGATTGATTATTTATTATTGTCATAGTCTGAAAAATAGATATAAAAACAGACTGCATATAAAAAGGTCTAGACTAGGACTTTTTTTGTTTGTTTAATAGATTGACTGAGTTGTTTGTTTGTTTATTTCTCTATTTATCCATCAATGACTTGTGCTTGGAGTGATTGTAGGTATACATTTGTGAAATCATATTGATTAATATTATCTAAATACAAATTTCCTTAAACTATTTTATAAGATATTCACAGAAAGAATCTTTATGAATCCTAATATTCTTATATTCCTATCATTATAGAAAATAAATATTGTTAAAAATTAAATATATTTCATTTTGGTAATACCTAAAGATCTGAAACAGTTTTTACAAGCATTTTTGACATAATTGGATACAAATCCATATGTCGGTTATTAAATCTGAATTCAATCTCCTTTAGATATAAATGAAAATATTGTCTAGGTACACCTCGATAAATATACAGCCATGTCTTGGCATAACTCCAGAATCCTTCTATTCCATTAATATGAGTATCTTCTCTTACATATTCCTTGTTACCATGAGAAATCGAGTTATGTTTTCCAATTAAACTCAATGTTGCATAAGCAGTATGATCATCTGTATAATATAGTGATCCTTTTCTTGTGTGCTGTTGTATCAGAGGAATCAATGTTTCATGTTTTCTGTCAGACACTGGAAATGTAATAACAATTCCATTCCTTTTGTAGATACCGAAAACTAGATTTTTGTGCTCAATAGAACCCCATCCACGCTTCCCTCCTTTATGATGACCTCCAAATAATGCCTCATCAATTTCTATTTCTCCAGATAGTTTCAGATTCTGTATTTCCAGTATAAGCGAATCATAGATTGCTTGCCTGAATATTCTAAATGTACGTTCAATTGTTGCTAAATTAATAGATATATACCATCGTATTCTGTAAGCAGGAACACCAAGTACAAATAGATATAACAAATGAGATATAATATCAAACGAGATTTTTAACCTTGCCAAATAGGTACATGTGAAATCACTAAAAACATACCTACACCGTTTACATGAATATCTCCTCCTTCTTTTCTCACATGATGATAAATGATTTATGTACCTGTAGTTACATCTAGGACATTTTCTTTTTCCACTCCATCTACCCTGCTGAAAATATAACCTACTTTTCTGACTGTTTGTAGCCAATTCTAATGGATTGATTTCACGCACAAACCACGCATAAGATAACAATCATTATTATGTACTTTTTGTTTCAAATGTTTAGGTATTACCTTGCCTATACAATATTTAACATTACCAACTGCTAACGGACAAAATGAGAATAATCATTCAAATATAAAATCCTCTTCCTCCTCTTCTTCTGATACCAATTCAACAAATATAACGACATCATTTCAATCAATGAATAAACCATCTGTTGTCAAACCTAAAGTAGATGTTACTATAGAAGGAACACCTAGTGATGATAAGATAAAGGGAGGAGATGGAGACGATACAATAAACGGAAATGAAGGATATGATACATTATATGGTGGAAGAGGAAATGACAAAATAAATGGTGGCAAAGGAAATGATATAATCAATGGAGAGTTTGGCAATGATAAATTAAAGGGAGGAGAAGGAAATGATAGAATTAGTGGTGAAAGAGATAATGACAAAATAGATGGTGGCAAAGGAGATGACAAGTTATATGGTGGCAAAGGAGATGACGCGATAGATGGAGGAGAAGGAAATGATACATTGGATGGCGGTGAAGGTGTAGATAAACTAACTGGGGGCTCTGGCGCAGATACTTTTATCTGTGACCAATTTGATACAATAATAGATTTTAATACAGATGAAGGTGACAAAATTATTGGTGAATGTACAGCAGAAGATCAGGCCAAACCTACAACAGTAGAGAATATTACTTCTGCTAATAAATAAAGATACAACAGCATAGATGATTTTTTTAACTAAAGCCTCAACTTTATCAGCAATTGATTCTTTGTCATTAATTATATTTTTAGACTTGAGTCTTATTGTTGTTGTTGCAAATGAACTAATTTACAATTGTAACATAGAGTAATAATTAAAGTGACAAACTTTTTAATTCTATTTGATTATAGTAAAATGATCTATTATTTTTAAGTTATTACTATTATTACTGGTGCTTGACGAAGGTAAACATGACTCTAGATCTATAACTTCTCTTTTCGTTTTCTCTGTTATTGCCATTTTACAATTTAAGCTAATATCATATAATATTCCATCTAATCGTTTGCCATCTATTTTTAGATCTACAAAACCAAATCCTTCATTATATTGGTTAGCAACATAGTATGGTTTTTCTGTTATTCTATAGGGTTCGGCTCCTCCTACTCCAACAACCAAAAATATAGTTCCATTTGGATTAGTGAATATACTGCTGTTATTACTAGGTACTACTATTTTGGTCTATAATAGGTTGGGAAATATTTAATTTATTAAAAGATAATGGCAGAGTCCTGCTATAAATATGATTATGTCCTGACATTACTAAATCAACACCATATTTATCAAATATAGGTTGATATTTGTTTCTAATAATATATTCTTCAAATTGTTTAGATAAAGGAGAATACATTGGTTTGTGAAACATAACAAATATCCAATCGATATCTTTATTTTGACTAGTTTTATTCAAATCATCAAGTACAAATTTATACTGTTCCTTATCTACACCTATTGCTGGAACTTTAGCATTAGATTTTAGAAATTTGTCAAGCTGTGGAATTTTCATATCAATTGAATTTTGCTTGAGTAGAGCATCTAAATCTACTAATGGATAACGCTCAAGCAGTGGTTCTTTCTTTTTCATCATTAGTCGATTTATTTTTTTTATCTTTCTTATCTTTATTATCATCTTCTATTGTATCTGTAGTAGTATCAGTAGTTTCACTCATTGTTGCTTTAGCTGTAGATGCTAGGGTATCAACAGAAAGCTCTAATTGTGTATCTAGTACTAGTACATGAACATTTTGATAATCAAAAGAATAATATGATTTATTTAGGTTATAGTGATTCAAGAGTGATTGTTTCAAACTTTCTCCTTTTGAACCCTCTTCTTCATAATCATCATGATTGCCTATTGCTATCTTTGTTTTTGAGTCCAATGATTTGGTCATATCAAACCAACAATCAGGTGTCTTTGCATAACTAAGATCTCCTACAGCAAGAAATAACTCTGGCTGTAATTTCTCTATATTTTTAATATTTTCCTGAGCTCTCAAAGAACACCCTATATCTGCAGTAGTTATAATGTTAAACTCTTTATTTTCATTCTCGTTTTTAGTAGTCTGATTTTCAATTGCAAAGGAATTATTATTTAAGCAAAATAGAATAAAAACAATAAAACTAATAGTAGCAAGAAAATGCATAAATTGTGACAAGAGTTGTTGAGAAAAGAGTAATAGATATTCTTCTTTTTATTTCTTTTGTATCTAAACAACAAATAATTTCAATTAAAGAACTGATGAGATAAAAATACATAAATAAACAATGTATAAGAATAAAATTAAGATTATTGTAGATTTAAACAGAATTGTTGTACTAATAATTTTTAGTTATTTTTATCTGTAATTAATTATATATCCATCTACTAAAAAATAAGTATATAAAAAATTTATTAATAAAGTTAAACATCTTTAATAGACTATCAAATTAATTTTTTTCTGTTTTAGTTGATAAAGAATGAGTTTCTTTCCTGTTTTACAGTCATCTATAAAAATTCTTTAGTAATATTAATATTTATATAGTAACAATAGAATTCTTTTCTAAAAAGATTCTCCTTAATTCTTATATAATCTACAACTGTAACTATATTTAATATAAATAATGGTAGTTATTTTGAATCAATATTTTTATTTAGTTAATTTATTTTTCTTGGTATTTTTATTTTTTACATTTATTACTATATTTCATATTACAACTGTTGAATCCGTAAATGATGATGATAATGGTGATGGGTTTTTTGGGATATCACCAGAGGATTACTATGATTCTACAGAGTATGGGGAAGAAATACCTTTTTCTGAACAATTTGATAAAGAAACTACTATTATAGATAATGATCATAATAATACTTCACTACTTACAATAACTGACAAATATGGAAAATCAACAACAACAACAAATTATTTGTATGAAAATTACTCTGACGATATTAATTTTATAGCTGCTGGAGATTGGAATTGTAATAAAGAAACAAAAAAGACAATAAAGAAAATGACAAAGTTAGAACCTGAACTCATCTTAGGTCTTGGTGATTATACATATCAAAATATTTCTCCACAATGTTGGTTTGATATCTCAAAACCTATCGACGATAAAATTAAAATTGCTATAGGTAATCATGATGTAGATTATCAAAGTTCTTATTATCAATTACTCGATCATTATAATTTACAAGAACCTTACTATTCCTTTAACTTCTACAATATTCATTTTTTAGCCATCTCTTCTGAACATCCATATGAAAAAGGAAGTAAACAATATGAATTTATAAAAAATGATCTAGAAGAATCAATACAGGATCCTTCTATCTTGTGGAGAATTGTATTTCTTCATAAACCTATGTATACTTCTTCTGATTTTGATAAAAAAGCTTCTGAAAACTTGAAAAAAACATTTCATAAATTATTTGAATCATATCAAGTTGATCTTGTTTTATCTGGTCATACACAATATTATCAGAGATCTCTTCCCCTATCGTATAACAATAACAATTCTACTTATCCTATTGTAATTGATCAAAATAATAATAATTATAATAATAGGTATACAAATAATCAAGATATCATCTTTGTGACAGCAGGTACAGCAGGGGATGCATTACATAAAATTGCTTATTTTCATTCTTATTATGTAATTCAAAAAGGTCAATTTGGATTTTTGAACTTTGATCTCAAAAATAATGGACATACACTAATGGGAACATTTTATGAAACAGATCATCGTGATGTTTTAGATAGATTTGTGATTTCAAAAGATAACAGTGGGATAAAAACTTATTCTGAACAGGAAGAAGAAGAAAAGTCTGATCAATCTGATGATAATAAATATTATTTTGCTTCAACAAAATAAAATTAGAAAAGGCAAATAGTCAAATTCATTCATTTGTGGCAACGACAACTACTGGATATAATATTTATGAATTAGATCTAATAAATTGAAAGACTCATTCATAATCTTCTAATATCAAGTCTATTGGCTAATACTATTATAAAATAAATATGACATCTATATTGCACAAAGATATTTTCTTTTATTTTGCCTACCTATTCTACTTTCTGTTGCATAAGGAGTTTATCCCATGCCTTTGTATCTATTTTTTTAGTTGTATTTGCTAACTTTGGCGCTATTGCTGAAAGTATATTTGTATCCATTTTTTTAGGAGTTTCTTTTTGTGATAATTGATGATGATGATGATATGAGATTATTACTAGTGGATGTATTTATTATTCCATTACTACTACTTGTTTCAGTTATCGGTGCAAATTTCTGTATATCATCTCTTTTTCTATCAGATACATATACATTACCTTCTGAATCTACTGCCAAATGTTCAGGATCTTCAAATTGACCATCTCCTTTACCAAATGATCCTCCAAATTTTGTAATAAATTTGCCTTCACTATCAAATTTTAATACTCGAGGCTGTTGACTACATCCAGGATCAGACTGTGGATCAGTTACATACACATTATCGTATTTATCTAAAGCAATGTGTTCCATATGACAAAATTGATAGTCACCACTTCCTTTAGATCCCCACATCAAAATTGGTTTCCAATTACTATCAAATTTTTGAATACGTTCATTTCCTCGTTCGTTTACAAAGAAATTTCCTTTAGAATCTATTCCTACTGTAGTAGGAAGGTTAAAATCTCCAGATTTATTTCCTAATTTTCCAATTGATTTGATATAATTACCATTTATATCAAATTGTGAAATACGATCATTTTTAGAATCTGCCACATAAACATATTCAAGATCTTTACTTACTGCAACATGTCTTGGATTATCAAATTTTCCTTCTTCTGCACTAGGAACTCCGTCTGTATTACCAAATTTTAAAATAAAATTACCTTTACCATCAAACTTTTGTACTCTGTCATTTGCTCTATCTGCTAACCATACATTTCCTTCTTTATCAATATCAATTCCATAGGGAACGTGCATCTGACCGTCATCAGTTCCATCTTCACCGAATTTAAAAAGGAATTGACCATCTTTATCAAATGCTTGGATACGACTACCATCTCTATCTACAGCATATAGAATCGTCTCTTCTTTATTAAAGTCCAAATCATGTGGTCTTAGAAACTGACCATCTTCAGATCCGGCACCACCCCCATTTTTTGACAAATTTATAATCTGTAGCTTTTTCAAATGCATAGACTGAATGAGTATTTACTACTATGACTAATACTCCAAACAATACAGTAATCGAAATAGAAGAAAGAATAAAAAATAAATGCTTTGTAATATTCCTTGTATTCATTTTGGACTATTAGGTTAAAGAGAATAGAAAAATATTTCATATTCACTTAAAAGAAAATAATAAATGTACATATATTTAGAAAAATATTCTCTACTTGTCCTAATATTATTCAAAATCATCTATATGATTACATTTTAACTATTTTAATTTCTTTTAAATAGATTATTCCATGCTTTTGTATCTATTATTTTAGTTGTATTGGCTAACTTTGGTGCTATTGCTGAAAGTATATTTGTATCCATTTTTTTAGGTATGTTTTGTGACTTTGTTGTCATTGAATTAGTATTAGTATTATTTTTATTAGTACTTCCATTTAATATATTATCACTTTTTTCTTCTTCTTCTTGTTGTGTATGTAGAATTATGCTATCATATTTTGTATTGCTACTGCTATTGTTGCTATATTCAGTAGACATAATCCTAAAAACAGCACCAAACTTTTCTGTTTTAGATTGCTTTAATCCTGAGACAACATACAAGTAACCATCTGGACCTTGCTTTACATCAGTAATAATACTAAAACCTTCTCCTAATAGGATATCATCATAATCTGTTCTATTATATGCAATTTTATCTGTTAAATTACCTTTTAAAACTAATCCATCTCTGGTATTATTGGGTTTAAAATGGAATAGATAGCCACCATCAGCAGATCCAACAAATATGTCATTTTTATAGTTAGAGCCCAGTTTATCTGAATCAAGAAATGATAAGGCAGTTGGACCTATTGTTTTAATCCATATAAATTCTGGAGGACTATAATGTCCTTTTCCATTAAAATCAACTAGATTTGCGGGATTATCTCTTACTACTACAGGTTCACCATTTTTGTTCTTTAACATATCTCCCAAATCATTAGCTTCCCAAATACCATATACTCTATCAGAACCACTGTTAAAGCCAGGTTCAACCAGATTAATCTCATCTCCAAATTGTGGTCCATTTTCACTATCCCATAACTTTCCTGTTACAGGATCAAAATCCATTCCAAAACTATTTCTTATTCCATATGCATAATAAGCGTCAAGAGGATATTTATCTCCAAGTATCCCACTACCGTTATTAGGATATAAAACTGGATAACCATCCTGGGTCATTCTTAAAATACCAGCTCTTCCATCAATAGGATGACTATTCTCATAATTTTGAGTGGGAGTTTTATATACTACTGTTGGAATAGTATTTTGGAAATTTCCTACGGTAACATAAAGGTTTTCATCAGGTCCTATTTTTATTATTCCTCCTATATGAGAAGGATCAGGAAATGAAGGAACCCTTAGTAGTAACTTGGGATTTACAAGTACATTGTTTTTATTATCCAGGTCATATCTATATACTCTATTTTCACAACCTGTATTTTTTTGTAGATCTTTACATTCAACATAAGATAGAAAGACAGTATGTGTTAAATTTTTATTTGTGATAAAAAATGGATTATCATAAAAATTTTTCTTTTTACTAACAGCAACTCCCAACAAACCTCGTTCATCTTTTATACTTGGATTAACATGTAAAAGTGGTTTTTCAATGAGAGTTCCATTTATTACTCTTTTCACATTGCCAGTATTCTTTTCAAGAATTAAAAAGTCATCTTGACCTAAAAATGCCATTGTAGTAGGAAAATCAAGACCAGATGTTACTAATTCAATTTTCAAATTTGGATCATAAAGAGTAATATTTTCAGCACCTAGATGTTGTTTTCCTTGTTGTTGTTTTTGTTTTTGTGCATAAATGTAAATATTATTATTACAAAAAGTAAGAGTAAAAATTGCAAAAGAAAGAATAATAGATAAAGATAACAATATAATAAAAATATTTTTATTCAATTTTTTTCTAAGGACATAATAAGAACTAAGCATATATATAAATTGCAAAAAAAGAATATAGATTTTTTTTCCAAACAACTATAGAATAATTTTCAACTAAAAGTCATGCCTCTTATAAATAAATAATTTGTTAGAAACTTTTAAAAGAAAATAATTATCATTTATTGAATACAAATTAGTTATAAAATCTTTATTTGAACAATAAACAGAATAAAACAAAATTACTTGTGCAAAGAATGCACCTAAAAGAAAATCCAAATCGTTGATTACAGTTTTCTTTAAATCATATAATGGCTCCTGAAATACTTGAATTGTATAAGGTAAAGTTTCTATAGTATCTTCAATGGCCTTAGTAAATAAGCTTCTAAGAATTCCTTCTCTATCCAATATTTATTAATAATATAAACATGGGTTAAAGATTTTGTTTTATTAGTTATGTACATTGTAAATAGTTTAGTTAAATCTACCATGATATTTTCCAAGAATGATGAAGGTAGATGATAACAGTGGAAACTAATTGATAAGATATGAAAACAAGTTATTATTTAATAGCTTGTTTTTTTTATAAAGATATTGTAGGAATGTCTGAAATTCTCAAACAAATTTGAAAAAGAAAAAAATATAGCCATCAAATCACTCTATCTAATTTCTAAGAATATAATATCTTTATCTATATTTCCTTTTTGTGTATATATTCTCCTAAAATTTCTTGAACTTCCAATATTAGGCACTAGAAAAAAATCTATATAAAATTTATTTATAAAATTATATTAAAAAATAATA
Organism: uncultured Nitrososphaerales archaeon; assembly: GCA_963840085.1. GTDB lineage: Archaea > Thermoproteota > Nitrososphaeria > Nitrososphaerales > Nitrososphaeraceae > TH1177. The sequence goes on along the minus strand of CAWIYT010000172.1, from coordinate 18,838 downwards.
ACATAAAAAATGAAAAATAGAAGTCGAATAGAAATAGTAAGTAGTATACTTGACGCTGCAAATGGTGGAGTAACCAAGACAAAAATTATGTACAAAGCATTTCTTAGTTATGGACTATTAAGAGCCTATCCGAAAACTCCTCCTCTCTTATATGTTATCCAAGCACAGGCAAAATGTAATATTGCAATATAATTATTTTCCTTCTTTTCCCATCCAATCAACAATCTTCTGAATCTGTTCATCCATGAGTGTGTTCTTTCAATAACCCATCTTCTTGCTCTATATTTTGGTATCCTTTTCTTCTTCTTTTTTTTTGTTACCATTATTGTATTCTCCTCCTCTCTTGCAAACATGTATGGTATAACCATATTCTTCAAGTAACTCGTATACCTCAGGATAGTCATAACCCTTGTCAAGACAGATATGTTGTTGTTGTAATTTTAGTGATGATGATGGCAATGGTCTATGTATCACTATACTCTGAAGTGTTGCTTTTGTCATCTTCATATCATGTCTATTAGCACTATCTACAGCGATTCCAAGAGGAATACCTTGACCATCTACCAAGAGACTGCGTTTGGTACCGGATTTACTTCTGTCTGTAGGATTTGGTCCTGTACTTTTTTCCCCCAAGCGGTGCTTTTGTTATTGCACCATCCATTGATTGCCATTCCCAATTTATACCAATTTTTTCATCGTATAATTTTAAACCATCAATCCACATTTGTTTGAATATACCATCTTTTCTCCATTGCTGAAACCTGTCGTGTACCTGTACTTGATGCACCAAGACTTCGTTGTGGTAGTGCTTTCCACTGACATCCAGTACGTGTTATGTAGAATATAGCAGTCATTGCCTTTCTATCATCCATCCTAGGACGACCACTTTTCTTCTTATTTCTTTTTGTCTTTGGTAAAAGAAGAACAATCCTGTTCTATAATGCGTCTGGTATTTCATATGATGAATCAATTCCAGAAGTTATAGATATCAAATAAATATCTCATAAAGTTTAAGATACTAAATAGATTTAGCTTTGTCTAATGAGTCTGTTATACCATAACTAAAATTCTATAAACTACTTTTCGGATAGGCTCTAAGAGAATATCTTTCTCTCTTGATGGAAAACAATCTCGTATATCTTGAAGGCACTCAAACCTATAACACTACAGAAAAAGGATTAAAGTTTCTCAAAATGCATAACGAAATGGGAGAATTATTACAAACTATTACGATAAAAAATAATAGTAAATAACCCTGTTATTGACTAAATTTCAGTGGTACTGTAAAAGCATAGTATTTGAAGAATTTCTGTCACGAGACTTAAAAGAAAGAAAAAGTTAATTCACCTATACCGTACAGGTAAGGAATTTACTTTATCAAATTGGTGTACTACTCTCTTTTCACATTCAGTACCTTCTGGTGGACTCAAATCATTACTTGATACACACGCATGGTATCTATCTCCAATTTGTATTCTGCCTATGTCAGTATCTCTGTCAAAGGTGAATATTCTTTTTATTGTACTATCTTTACTTTTGTCAAGTTCTGCTTGTACATCTCCTATTACTTCAGATTTTATTTGACCTTTTATCATGGCAGCAATTTTTAATTTTTCTGTATCTTTTTTATCTGCTAAAGGAGCAAGAATTTCTATTTTAACTGTATCACTCTGTTTGTCATTTGTTGTTTTATTTAGATTAGCATCATAAACTGCTTTACTGTGAGCGTACACTTGGGAGCCTGAAGAAAAGAGGCTAATTTCTGTAGGATTGCCTGAAATGTCGCCTTCATTACAATCAAATTTTGGTATTGGTGTAGATTCTTGTTGTTGTACATCTCCTACTTGATATGCACATACAAAGAATTCATCTGGAGAACTTGCTTTAACTATGTCATTTTCTTCATTTACTTTTAAATCAACATTAAGAGTTTTCTTATTTTTGTCTATAGATGAGATAGGTATATCTTGCTTAACATCTTCACCGTTTATAAAACCAATAACTCGTATAAATTTAGTTTTTTCTAAATCTACATTTTGTAAATTAATATGAGATCTTACTACTAGTTTGTCTTCATCTTCATCTTTTTCATCATCATCTTTTTGTGCAAAAGATAATTGGTTGAAAGATAAAAACAATATGCTAGTTACAAAGGATATAACAATAGAAAGATATAGAATTTGGATATAAGTTAAGTCTCTAATCTTTTATCAACATTGTTCTATCCATTTAGCATAAATATAGAAATGGATTTAGCTTTGTTATACATCTTTCAATATGTGCCAAATAACCCTGTTAGACTAGAATTATCTACTGTACAGAAAAAGGAATTATTTTCATTCATGAAGAGTACTAAGGATAAAGAGGAATACAGAAGAAGAGCATCTGCCATAAAACAAAAGATGGAAGGAGTACCTTATAGAACAATAGCCAAAAACCTTGGTGTCAATTACCGTAATGTGTATGACTGGATTAAAAAATATAGGGACTCTGGTCTGGATGGAATAAGAAATAAAAGAGAAAGAATGGAGGTAGAAAACCAGTAATATCTACTCACAAAAACAAGGAGATGGTAAAAGACATAGTACTGAACAAATCACCCCATACATTTGGCTATCTCATGAATACATGGAGTATCAGACTTTTAGCTACATATCTTTCCTCACTATTAGAAATGAATGTCAGTCCAATGCAAACGTGGAGGATAATTCAAGATATGGGCATAGTATACAAACAACCAAAACTTGAACTGGAAAAAGGTGATGATTATGAGGAAAAGAAAGGAAAGATAGAGAGGTACAAGAAGATATCGGCAGCTCTTTTAAAAAAAGATTCTACTAGGATTTGAAGATGAAACATGGTTACATCTGCAACCATACATAACCAGGACATACATGAGAAGAGGAGAACAGCAAAAGATACTCCATAAAGGATCTAACGATAAAGTCAATGTATTCATAACCCTTCTCTATCCACTAAATGGAATTAAATTCACAACAAGCAAAACAAGAAACAGTAATGATTTCATAAACCATCTAAACAGCATCAAAAGATATGTACTCAAGAGAAGTATCAAGAGATTTATTCTTGTAATAGATAATGCATCATTTCATGTAAGCAAAAAGACAAAACACTATATGGAAAAACAATCAGAAGACTGGTTAACTGTACTATTTCTACCAACCCATGCACCATTCCTAAATCTTGTTGAGACAAAAGTAAACAGAAATCTCAAGAAAGACATATGTGCAAACTACAACTACGAAACAGAAGATAATCTGTTATGTACTGTAAGAAAGTATCTTAGATGCATGGGTAGTTGGCCTAAGATATGATACTTAACTTATTATGTAATTTTTTATCCTATTTTGTATATAATAAATAATAATGATTTAAATAATTTTAAGACAACATTTTTTATATTTTTTACCACTACCACAAGGACAAGGATCATTTCTTCCTACTTCTTTTTTTAATATGTTTTTTGTTGTTAATTGAAGGTTACTTTTTTTAGATATTATATATTTTCCTTGATTGCTATTTCTATAAAAATTGTCATGACTATCTTTAAAAATATCTAAAGAATCTTTTGCCAGAGTGTTGCTTAAACTATTAAAGTCACTGCCATTTCCATAATAATAATAATCTAATGCATCCCAAGATCTATCAAACTATTATCGATCATATCATTTTTAAAATAAAACTCTATAAAAGGTAACGAATCATGATCTTTAAAATGTACTAGTTCATACATAAAACAGCTTCTGGCTACTTCATCGTTTTCTGACGATATTGCATCTCTTAATGTTTTTATCGACTTTTCTCTTGCCTTTGGGTATTTTTCAGAAATCAAAAATAGTGCTCTGGCAGCATCAGCTCTTACAAATCTATCTACTTCTTCTTTATCAAGTAACAGGTCTCTAATATTTTCAAATGCTTCAATACCAAAATTAGCCAGTATTGCAGGCATATCCTCTGTTATCCAGTCTCCCGTATCATCATAATATTCTTTGACAGATTTGATGAAAGCATTTATTGCTTCTGTTCCACCGATAACAGATAATAAATGGAGGGCACAAACTGGAGTCCATGACGAGTATTCACCATCATCTGGAAACCAGTATTTGTCATCTTGAGCTATTTCGATAATATAAGGTAACGATTCATCCTTTCTTGATAAAATTTGTTCAATTATATTAAAATCTGTATTAGGTCCAAGGCGGGCAAATCTTTCTATTAGATCTTGGATTGGTATTACTATATTATTCTTAGTAGAGCTTTCTAATGACACTATATAATATAATATCTATTTCTTAATTTTAAGTAAATTGATTCATTCTTTTTATATTATATATTCATCTTCATGTTTTTCATTATATCCTCTTGAAAGTTTAAATCAATCAATTGAGAATATAATTAAGCTCAATTACAATAATATAAAATTAAAAAATTAGATGGATATATATTTAATTTTTTTATCTCTATCTCTGGGGTAAATTTACTTTCAGCATATGACAGTTGTCACACACGATTGTCACACGTAGAAAATATTTTAGACCCTGAGAGAGACTATATTTTTTATTCTTTTGTATTTTCTAAATTCTTGAATATTAGAGCTATAATCAATGATTTTATTAACTCAAGGTTTGATTTTACATCAATGATTATTATTATTTTTTTTATCTGTCTCTGAGGGCAAATTTGCTTTTAGCGTGTGATACCACGATATTGTCACACCGAAATTATAAAAGATAAAAAAAGATGAAACTGGATAATCTGTATCTGGGATTAAATTTGTTTTCAGACTGTGATAGCTTCTAAGAGAATAAAGAATTACTATTATGTTATTTTTTTAATTTTCATCAATAGTATCTTTAAATGGCGTGGCTTCTAAGAAAAGAACTTAAACTTACAACCTTTAGAGATATCTAGTATAACTATTCATCATCATTTGAGCTTGATACTGTTTTAGCTTTTCTTCAATAGAATACAATTGATATTTTTTTATTTGTATCGCAATTTTGAGACTGGCAAGCTCATTAGAGTTTTTTACTAGATTCGCTATCTCGTTAGGTTTTATACTATTTTGAATAATCGCATGATACAACTTTAAAAACAAACTTAAGTTACCATTTATTTCTTCATATATTGAAACCAATGTATAAAAACCTTCTAGTTTCAAATAATCTTTGTAAAGTTTAGATATCTTTTGAGCATTTAGATTGAGCTCAACAGCTACTTCTATTGGTTTTTTACCCTGATAAAAGAGGTCTAGTGCCTGTGTTTCTATTGATTTTTCTTCTGATGGAATTCCATCTAATTTTCTAATTATTCTGCTAATATCTCTAACAGACATATGTGCAGTTTTGGCAATTTCTCTTTGAGTTTTCCCTTCATGAAGTTGTATTACTAGATTTTTCTTTTCTTCCAAATTCATTATCAATAGCAGATACTAGAAATTCAGTTATAATTATGAATAATCTCTTTCCAATTAATACCATGCAAATACCATTGATTTCTACTTTTGTGAATCAAAAGTATTCTATGAAAAAAACATTGATTTAATCAATTAGGATTATATTTTGATAATTATGTCGAAATTTTTTTTGCCAAGAAAATATCACTTGACTTGTTTTCTTTCTACTTCATCCAATCTTTCTGATAACATAATTAGTTTATCCGACAAATTGGAAATAACATCTTCTTTCATTTTGTCTTTTTCTCTTAATACCTGATTTATTTCCTGTAATTCTTCAATCTTAGTTTGCAAGTCAGCGCCTTGTCTTTCCAATTGTGGAATATTTAGAAATGTCAAATATGATTCAATTTTCTTAAATATCTCTGCTTTTTCACTATCTTTTTTTCGCCAGTATGTAGATCCAACATGACCAATATACCACTCTGAATAATCTGCATATCCCAAATCAGAAATTGTAGTTTTTACAAAGCGTCTAAAAGAATGTCTAAAAGAATGAAAAGTAATTTCTCGTCTCATCTCATTTCCATCCTCTCTTTTTCCCATTCCAATTCTATCTAAAGTTTTTTCAAAAATCTCTACTAAATTTTTAGGTAATACCTAAAGATCTGAAACAGTTTTTACAAGCATTTTTGACATAATTGGATACAAATCCATATGTCGGTTATTAAATCTGAATTCAATCTCCTTTAGATATAAATGAAAATATTGTCTAGGTACACCTCGATAAATATACAGCCATGTCTTGGCATAACTCCAGAATCCTTCTATTCCATTAATATGAGTATCTTCTCTTACATATTCCTTGTTACCATGAGAAATCGAGTTATGTTTTCCAATTAAACTCAATGTTGCATAAGCAGTATGATCATCTGTATAATATAGTGATCCTTTTCTTGTGTGCTGTTGTATCAGAGGAATCAATGTTTCATGTTTTCTGTCAGACACTGGAAATGTAATAACAATTCCATTCCTTTTGTAGATACCGAAAACTAGATTTTTGTGCTCAATAGAACCCCATCCACGCTTCCCTCCTTTATGATGACCTCCAAATAATGCCTCATCAATTTCTATTTCTCCAGATAGTTTCAGATTCTGTATTTCCAGTATAAGCGAATCATAGATTGCTTGCCTGAATATTCTAAATGTACGTTCAATTGTTGCTAAATTAATAGATACATACCATCGTATTCTGTAAGCAGGAACACCAAGTACAAATAGATATAACAAATGAGATATAATATCAAACGAGATTTTTAACCTTGCCAAATAGGTACATGTGAAATCACTAAAAACATGCCTACACCGTTTACATGAATATCTCCTCCTTCTTTTCTCACATGATGATAAATGATTTATGTACCTGTAGTTACATCTAGGACATTTTCTTTTTCCACTCCATCTACCCTGCTGAAAATATAACCTACTTTTCTGACTGTTTGTAGCCAATTCTAATGGATTGATCTCACGCACAAACCACGCATAAGATAACAATCATTATTATGTACTTTTTGTTTCAAATGTTTAGGTATTACCTAATGGAAAGAACTGAGGTAACATATTCAATGTGCCAATTTGAAAGTATTGAATCAATCTATTCAATAGGATCAAACAGATAACATCTATTATGTTTTATATTAATTTATTTTTCTATCTAAATGATAGATAAAAGATTTGATCATATAGAAAATTATAACTATAAATTTTTTTAAAGTTATAGATCTTTTCTATAGCAGTAGATTGATAGAAAACAGAAAAATATTAGAAAATTTGAATAATTCAAAAATAGCAAGATTAGCAACAGTAGATCCTGAGATTAATCAACCTTATCTAATACCCGTGGTATTTGCATTTGATGGTAATAATATCTTCATACCAATAGATGACAAACCTAAAACAGTAAATTCAAACCAATTGAAAAGAGTAAAAAATATACAAAAAAATCCTAATATTTCTTTTCTAATTGATACATATGACGATAAAGATTGGAATAATCTTTCTTATTTGATGATCCAAGGTAAAGCAAGAATAGTAAATAGGTTAAAAGATATAGATACAATACAAAAAGCTCATTCCTTATTATCTGAAAAATATTTTCAATATAAAAAAATAGTAGTAGGAATGGGAGATATCTGCATTGTAATTGATATTCAAAGAGTTATAAGTTGGAAATATTCCAATTAAGAAAAATAGATACTAATATTGATTATATTATGTCTTTATAGTATAAAAATTAATAATAGATATAAAATTAGGATTAGTTGTTCCTCAATTTGGAATAAATGCTACCAAAGAAAATCTAATTAATTTTGTTCAAATTGCAGAAAGAGAAGGATTTGAATCACTTTGGGTATATGATTGAATGTTATATGCTATCAACCCTCAACAGCCATATCCTGGGACTCCAGATAAAAGAGAATGGCCTGAATTTTTTAAGAACAATTTATATTCATTAACTACATTAGCATTTATAGCAGCTAATACTACAAAGACAAATTTAGGAACTTGTATTATTGACATGTTATTTCATAATCCTATAACCCTTGCCAAAGAATTTACTACAATCGATATTTTATCTGAAGGTAGGACAATTTGTGGTTTTGGTATTGGATGGTCAAAAGACGAGTACCTTGCAGCAAATATTCCTTATGAGAAAAGAGGAGAAAGAGCAAACGAAATTCTTGAAGTTATGAAAAAGGTATGGACAGAAGATATTGTAGAATTTGATGGAGACTTTTATAAAATTCCAAAATCAATAATTAATCCAAAACCAATTCAAAAACCTCATCCTAAAATTTTGCTAGGTGGTTTTTCTCCAAAGACATTTGAACGCATGGTAAAATATGGAGATGGTCATATAGGAGCTTTAGCAGGATCTTTTGAATACTTTCACAATTTAATTGAAATGTTCAATGACTATTGAAAAAAGTTCAAGAACTAGAAAGGATTTTGATCTAACTATTCTAACATATCCATATCTTATGAAAAGTAGCTCTGAAAAAAAAAGTAATCGGTCTCCTATGACTGGCGGAACAATAGATGAAATTGGTTCCGATTTATCTAAACTCAAATTCTCGAGTAGACAGAGGGCTCTGTTAATTTAAGATATATTCACCTCTTTCATTTAATTCGTTAATAAAATAATTCTCAAATGTTGTATCATTATACATAGTTACAAAGAATTGTATCCAATTATGTACATGAAATAAATTATATTCATCTAACATACATGGATAGAGTAAAATCATCAAAATTTTCTATTCTATCCTTAAAATACTGGTTGACCCTTTCTACCAAAATTTTCTCAATATGGTGAATGTAAATAATGTTTCAATCCAATTACATTACATACTTCTTATGGGTATCATATTCCACGACCACCAGCTGAGTATATACATACAGTATATTTTCCATATTTTAGAGATTTAAGAATTTTTCGACAACAAGCATATTTCTCTCTTCAGAAATTTACATTCCAAGCACAGAGTGATGTGTTGGTTCAATACAAAACCATAACCAGTATTGTTGTTATCAATCTGGGTAACAGTTTCATCTATTATAAAAGCAGACACTCTTTTACGTTTGTAAATCGGATATTCTGCAAACCTTTGTATCCAATTCCATAACACAGAAACATGACTTCTTTTTTTATCCTTGAATATTATTAATGCTTTAGAAGTATTACGTAGACTTACCTAGAAAGTATAGATAAAGAGAGTACATTACAATAACAGTAGATGTTTTATTTCTTTCAAATCTAATTTTCATAACATGAATGGAATATTCCTAGCTATAGCTTTTACTGCTTAAATTAACAGAGCCAAATGGAATTATCACATTTGGAAAATTAATGAAAGTTTTATCAAAAAAAGGACGATATGATAGAAACTATTATTTGAAATAAAAAACATCCGATATTGATATTAGTTGGTATTTAAAACAATACTTGTTCCATATGATGGTTCTGCTATGAGTGATAAGGCTTTGGACATAGCAATAGAAATAGCTAAATTGGTTAAAGGTTCCAAAATAATAATTATACATATTATTCCAGAAATACCAACACCAATTTTTTCAAAAGAGATACGATCACCAAAGACAGGTGTGAGGATTACTTTTTCAGAATATATGGCATTTCTCTATGAACAAATGGAATCTGAAATAAAAGAAAAACTAGAAGAAAAAAAGAAAAAATATAGTAAATCTGGCTTGGATATTGAAATATACATTACCATTGGGAAACCAACTGACAAGATATTAGAATATGCAACTGATAAAAAAGCCGATTCTATTGTAATTGGTAGTATTGGTGTAACCGGAGTTTCAAAATTTTTTAAAGGTTTAGGAAGTGTTTCTAGAAATGTATCTGAAAAAGTTTCATGTCCTGTTTTGATTGTTAGATAAGTATCATAAATCAATTAACATATAATTTTCTTAAGATTAAGAAGTAATAGAAATAATACAATTATAAGAATAGTATAAGAATAGCATAATATTTTGATCTATTGAAACATTTTCTAATCATAGAATGAGAATTTTATATCTCAATAAATACTAATTATCATTAAATTTTGCCGAGATTAATGTTCTCAAATATAATAATTGTTAAATAACTTTCAAGGTTCTTTATTGTTTTGATTATCTATAGATATTATTATATAATATGTTGGATATTTTACGTACTATTTCTTTGGCCTTTTGTAGACTTTCTAACCATTAGCAGCAGCTTCTTTAGAAGGTTCTTTAGATGAATCATCCAATTTTAAAATATTGTATATAATAATGATTGTCTATATTTAAAGTAGATCTTTAAACTCTTTATTCATATGATCTTCAATTAGGATTGCCATTATCTAGCCATTTTCTAGTTTTAGATTAATCTAAATTATATTCTAAAGTTAAACGTTCACACAATTTTATTTCACATATTAAGTTTATTATTAACCAAATTGCTATTAATTAAGATATATTACAAATTAAACTTTAAAGAATTGATCATTTCTTCAACTTCCAAAAGATTTTTGTCAAAATAATTTGTAGATGCTGTATATGAAATAAATACAATATTATGATCACTTTTAGCTACGATATATAACCCATAGAAGACTTTACCATCTTTTTCAAAACTATATACTATTGAACCCGTATTCATACCTGAAATTAAATATCTATCATAAGTGAATTCTTTTATATGTTTAACATTTTGTATGTGTAATTGGGATACATAATCATTAAATGTAGACGGTAAAATAATTTTTAATGGTTTATTATTTAAAGAAGAAGAAAATTTATTTTCTTCACTAGACTTTTTAATTTCTGAGTTTATTTCTTCATGACGGAATTCAATAGAGCCCTGTTGTCGATCATGTTTTTGTATTATTAGATCTAAGTTTCCCTCTTCAAATCTATGTCCTGGAGCAATGGCCTCCCAATCTGAAGGATAATCTATTGAGAATTTACCATAAGGATCTACAAAGGTTATAGTTTCAATATAACTTTTTTGAGCAAGTATTTCATTGACTGTTACTATTGATAATAAAATTATAAATCCTTCTATTATTGTGTATCTTAACAACTGAATCTAATGATTAGGTGATATATAATTAAAATACTTTTTCTTCTTTTAATAAACCTGTAATATTATTAGAATTATAGTAAATTAGGCTCTTAATTTAAGATATATTCACCTCTTTCATTCAATTCATTGATAAGATAATTCTCAAATGTTGTATCATTATACATAGTTACAAAGAATTGTATCCAATTATGTACATTTATAATATATTTTTGCATTCATCTTGTATACATGGATAATAATCATCAAAACTTTCCATTCTATCCTTAAAATATTGCATAACTCTTTCTATCAAACTTTTCTCTAATGGAGAATGTAAATAGTGTTTCAATCCCAATACATTACATGCTTCTGGATACCATGTTCCACCATCTGTATATACAACATGTTTTCCATATTTTTCGATCAATGATTAATAAAATGCTCAGCAACAAGCATGTTTCTCTCTTCAGATATGTTAATACCAAGCACAAAACTATGTATTGATTCAATTGCAATCCATAACCAAAAGTGTTGGCTACCGATCTGAATTATAGTTTCATCTATTATGAATGCTGATATTCTTCTACGTCTATAAATCTGACATGAACCAAAACGTTGTATCCAATTCCAGACAGAAACAAAACTTCTTTTCTCTTCTCTAAAGATTACTAACGCTTTGGAAGTATTGCGTAAACTTAGACCAAGAAAATACAAATACAAAGAATACATTACTATAATTGTAGATGTCCTATTTCTTTCAAATCTAATAACCATAGATTAGAAATAAGGATATCCATAGCCTATAGTTTTTACTGCTTAACTTCAACACAGCCATAGAATATATAAAATACTAATTACAAATCCTCTTTGGTTCAAATTTGTTTTCACATCCCACTGGCCCCATTCTATAAATGGGTTCATATACTTTGAATTTGATATTATCTTTTGTAAAGAAGGAAGGTAGAAGGAGCAAAGAAGAATAAATACCATTGAAACTATACTGAATAACATTAATTCGTAGACCTGGTCAGATATTTTACAATATCCAGATTGAATCTTGTAATTCTGTAATAATACGAAATTGTATCTTTTAGAAAATCAAACAATGGATAATAAGTAGAAAGTATATGATACTTACCCTGTCTCCAGCATTCTTCTACTGCGTTAAACTCTGGAGAACCAACAGGAAAATATTCCAATCTGATAGTATCCTTATTAGAATCAAGAAACTTTCTGGTAATCTTTGAACAATGTGGTGTTGCTCTATCAACAAAAATTACAATTTTACCAAATCTTTTATGTACCTGTTTTAGATAATCAACAAATGTATTACTGTTAAATTTATCATATTGTTTGAATAATTGTTTACCATCTAAAGATAGACAGCCAAATACAATTGTTCTTTTGCGAGAACCAGTTACAGTTATTACAGGACGTTTGTATTTAGAAATCCATTTCTTTCTTCTGATTACATAATCATATACAAATATTGATTCGTCTTGTACAAGTAAAGTCCAGTCTGATTTTAAACTGGCTAGGATCTGTTTTACTCTTTTTTAAATTTCTTTTTGTCCTTTGGTGATGCAGTATTTACAAATCTTTTCTGTGGTACTTTTGACTTGAAGCCCCATTTGTGTAATAGACGGTAGATATGTACCTCATGATATCTTACTCCTGTCTTTCTGTATATCAGATCCATTACCTGTCTGAAATCCCATCCTGTCTTGCTATCTTCTAATTCCTGTCTTATTTTTATCATTGTATCCTTTGGTACATCTGGAGGTCTACCACTTCGTGTTTTGTCTTTTAATCCTTGCAATCCATCATCATTGTATCTCTTGTACCATTTGTAAGCCCATGCTCTGCACCTGTGTAACTCTTTTGCTACATTTACGATGTGTTGTTTATCTTCTACTATGCGCCTGACAAGAAATATTCTTTCTCTTACATCGGGATTGGATTCTTGCCTGTATGCCTTATCTAATTTAGAATACAAATGTAATACGTATCAAACAATAGTTAGCTAAAAATGTATCTACGATCTTTGGTTAGTCAGTATATGAATGCTGTTACTCTTTTCCTTTTATAGATCTGGCATGAACCAAACCTTTGTATCCAATTCCATATAGCAATATGACTTCGTTTCTCGTCATTGAATATATCTAATGCTTTGGAAGTATTAAGTAGACTTAAACCAAGAAAATACAAATACAAAGAATACATAACTACAATAGTGGATGTTCTGTTCCTGACAAATCCTAGTAACATACAAGTTAGAATAGGACATTCACAGACTAAATCTATTCTGTTAAATTAACAGCGCCCCTAATTATATTGAAAAAATAAAAATGGAGCCTACATTAGTAAAAAAAAGTAACATAGATATCAATATCGGACTTTCGGAAGAATCTCTTAATGGTGTAATACAAATTCTAAATAATGTATTGTGTGATGAATATGTTCTTTATACAAAGACTAGAAACTATCACTGGAATGTTGTGGGCCCTCATTTCAATGACAGGCATAAATTCTTTCAAGAACAATATGAAATCCTTGATGAAATTATTGATGAAGTAGCAGAAAGAGCACGTAGTCTTAATGGAAAATCTTTAGGCACTCTTCAAGAATTTTTAGAATATACTAGAATAAAAGAATCACCTAGGGAATATCCAAATGATTTGAAAATGATATCTAATTTACTCTCAGATCATGAACAAATTATTAAAATATTAAGAAAAAATGCAGATGAATGTGAAGATAAATATCATGATATGGGAACAAATGATTTTCTAATTGGTATCATGGAAAAACATGAAAAAATGGCTTGGATGTTAAGAGCTCATCTTGATAACGCTTGACCTTTCCTTTTTTTTATTATACTACTTAAAGCATTAACTACGGGATAGTTTGTAGCATAATTTTTATCATTTTCTTCCAATTATTCTAACACATGCCAGCAAACAAATCATGGCATGATTATAATGAATCTTTAATAGAACGTGGACGTGTTCTAATAGATTTAGATTTCATCAGATCATCCAACAACGAAGAAATCAAGAATATGAATAAAGACAAAGTGGGAGCACCATTCCAGTATTCTGATAATTACATACAGTTTTTAGCATTCCTAAAGACTGGTTTCAAGATTCCATACCGTACTGTGCAGGGAATAGTACGTGGATTATCGGACTACGTAAGAAGAATTGAAGAGATACACTTTACACATATCACAGGAGACGAATCATCAAAATAAAACCATCTGTTGGTGGGAATCTAGATTTTCAAGATGATCCTATAACACTTATTGTTGATGCATCAGGTTTGACAATTTCAAAGAAAGGTGATTACATATAGAAGACAAATGGAAACGTGAAAAGAAAAAGGAGTTTGTAAAACTACATATATCTGTAGACGAAAAGTCAAAGAAAGTAGAGTATCATTTAGGATAACTAAAGAAGGAAATGTACATGACACAAAAAAGTTTGGACCTCTAGTACAGAGGAAGCAGTAGCAGTAAATATGATATAGACAAAGTGTACGGAGACAAAGCATATGATAACAGAGAAATAACTTTAACATACTTGACAACAAGATTAATGCAGAACCGGCAATAAAGATTAGAAAAAATGCGTCAGTCAGATCAAAAAAGGTTGTCCATTAAGAAGAGATGAGGTCCTACTTATCAGGAAATTGGGATATGATGTGGATGGAAGAAGGATTTGAAAGATGCAGGTAGAAGAGATGGATAGCTGAAATAGTATTTTCTGCAATCAAAAGAGTATTTGGAGAGGATCTCTTATCAAAGAAGTTTAGTGCACAGAAAATTGAGGCTGGTCTAAAGATTATGCTTTACAATAAATACATGGCATTGTAAACACAAACAAAAACCAAATCAAACTGGGGCATAAAAGTAAACAATGGTGAATTAAGCTACAGACTAACTACGGGAAAATCCTTTAATATTATGAAATTACTTTTAACCAAATTTACGAATTTTTTATTTTACAAGGCCTAATAAAAATTTTAATAAATTTCTCTAAATTAACAATTTAATATATTACTTATTATCTCAAATACTTTTTTGAAAATTATATCTTTTATGCTTAAAGCAAATTAATAGTTCATCATTCTCTAAAATGAGTTTATAGATTAATTTTATGATATTTTCAGGTACTTCTTTTTTTCTTTGAATACTTCGAAGTTTCAATATAGAATTTTTCTTTAGATGGATCACAATAATACCAGATAGGATGGATATTTGGTTCAATTTTTCTCGTCTCCAGTTTCAATATAGATATTCTTTTTCCAGAAGTAAGAAATGAGCTAATTTCATCTTCTGTCATTGGTTGGCTAAAACCTGGTCCAGTATTAAATATTTTCATTTTTTTGATTCCCATTTCTCACACCATCTACTAAGACTTTGCAAAATTGGTTCAAGATCTTTTGCTTTTGTTGTTAATCTATATTCAACTTTAAGAGGTATTTCTGGATAAATTTTTTTAGTAATTAGTCCCTCTCTTTCAAGTTCTGATAATCTATCAGATAAAACAGTATTGCTAATATCTTTCAAACTTCTTTTTAACTCATTGAATCGAATAACATTTTTAGTACTTATGTTCTTTAGTATTAGTAATGCCCATCTTCTGCTTAAAACGTCCCAAATATCTAGTATTTTGCATTTTTCTTCCAAAATTTTAGTTTCAGGTTTAGAATTTAAATAGATATTATCAGACACTTTCACCATATCAGTAGGTTATATTATACTACTAAGTAATAAAGATTCAAGATATCATAATCAGCGACTTATTATCTATCACCATATACAAAAATTTATTATTTTTAATTTAACTTTTGAATAACCAAGATTTTAATAATTTTGTTAAAAGAGGCATTATTACATAAGTCATTAGCAGAACTGTTATCGTAATAGCAATAACAAGTCTTATTGGAAATGGTATTGATAACATTTCTGTTAAAAAATGTATTTGAGGAACCAAAGTCATTAGCAGAATTGATAATACAGGAATAGTAACAATTACCATTTTGTAACGTGGTGGAGGATGTAGAGGTATCATAGGTGAAGATTCATCTTTAAAATATGGAGTAAACCAAAATTCTAACCCTGTCAGTTTTTGTACATCAGGATCGGCTTCTATTAATCTTCTACCCTTTTGTAACCATTCATTTCGTATTGGTGACTTTTCCCATTTAGCAAGATTATTATAATTATTAAACCTAAATATGACAACATATTCAAGTATAGATTTATTATTATTATTAGTTGGTCTAATTATATCAATACCCATACTACCCTCTTGTCTAGAGACTTCCTTAGAAATTCCTGAAAGCCATTCTTCAAATTCTTTAATTTTATCTTTTTTAGCTATGCGTTTAACAATTACAGTAACTGGATTTGAATGCTTGTCCGCATTGTTATCATCATTATTATCGTTATTTGTCATCTTTTTATTTTTAAATCTAATTGAAAAATAAATAGTCTTTCGTGTCCAATAACTCCTCAAAAGAAAATGCTATTATTAATTTTATAAATTAATAATAATGGTAAAAAGTTAATATCAAATTTTTTTCTTGTTTGCATTCCGAAGGAAATTGAGAAGATAATTATCCTAATTTTCCACTTCTGTAATCTTCTATGGCTTGATAGATTTCTTGTTGAGTATTCATTACAAATGGTCCATATCTTGCTATTGATTCTCTTAAAGGAATTCCTCCAATTAGCAATAATTCAAGTGGCATTTGTGAATCCTCAATAGCTTGGATATATGCTGCTTTACCGTCTTTTTCAAATATTATCAAGTTACCTTTTTCAACTATTTTATTATTATTATTCTGTTCAAACACTCCTTTTCCTTTAATTACATAAGCAAAGACATTGTATTCTTCTGGAACTGGCTGTATTATTCTAGAACCAGGTTCTAATTTAAAATGCAAATACATAATTGGAGTTATTGTATCAATTACTGCTTTTGCACCTAACGATTCACCTGCTATAACTTTAACAGTAACACTACCATTTTCTGTAGTTCCTATTGGAATTTTTGATTGAGAGATTTCTTGGTACCTTGGTTTCATCATTTTATTACTTTTAGGAAGGTTAACCCATAATTGAAATCCATGCAATTTACCTCCATTTTTACTAAATTCTTTTTCAGGCATCTCTGAATGAATAACTCCAGCACCAGCAGTCATCCATTGTACATCTCCAGCACTAATAGTTCCAACATGACCTTGTGAATCTTTATGTTCAAATTTTCCTTCTAACAAGTAGGTAACAGTTTCAAATCCTCTATGTGGATGATTAGGAAATCCTTTTTGCTTTCCTGGTTTTATATCTGTAGGACCTATCTCATCTAATAGCAGAAATGGATCAAATTCTGAAATGAAGCTATTTGGAAAGGATCTATTTAATATTACACCTTCGCCGTCTTGAGTTGTTTCACTCTTTATTATTCGTAAGACTGAACGAATGGATTTGTTATTGACAGAATTATCTGAATCTAATGTAACTGCTTGTTGTTTCATATCTTTTATTATATTTTGATTGTTGACTTTTGACATATTATAATATACCATTCAAAATATTTAAGTTAAGTAGTAATTTAATACTAAGTAGGTATTTAAAATCTTACTTGAAATGGGATAATTATTTGAACTAGTCAAAAATAGCTATACAAGATATACTACCATTATTTAAATAAATCAACTACGAATAATAAATGTGGATAATTATAGATGTTCCCACGTTAGTCAAGTTAATGATAATATAAAAGGAAATACCACGGGGTGTGAAGAATGTGAAAAAATTGGCTCAGACTGGGTCCATTTGCGTCTCTGTCTTTCATGTGGACATGTTGGTTGTTGTGATTCTTCAGTCAATAAACACAGTACAAAACACTTTCAAGAAACGACTCATCCTATTATAAAATCATATGAACCCGGCGAAAATTGGAAATGGTGTTATGAAGACAAGATCTTTATGAAATAAGATTTTAGTGATTTAAGATTGAGCAATAATAATACTACAAACTCCAATAGTAAGCCAATGATTATTACACTGCCCAATGGACCATTATATTTAATCAATGATAGAGAAGATAAAGTCGTAGAGAATCTTGTAAATTCTAAAGGTGAAAGGCTAGCTAATATTCAAGGAATAGCTTTATGTAGATGTGGAGCTTCAAAGAATAAACCTTTTTGTGATGGAACTCATAGTATAATTGGATTTTCAAGTAATAATGGAGAGAATAACAAAAGTAAAATCAGTCCAAAAAGAAAAAGTTATGTCGGTAAAAAAATAACAATTCATGACAATAGAAAGCTCTGTTCTCATGCAGCTGAATGTATAAATAATTTACCTTTAGTATTTCGTTTAAATCAAAGACCCTGGATAAATCCGGATCAGGAAACAACAACAGAAAAAATTATTGAAACCATAAGGAAATGCCCTTCTGGTGCTTTGAGCTATTCTATTGATGAAATCGAGTATAGAGATTATGATGGAAAACCATTGGTTAAAGTAAGCAAAGATGGCCCTTATCTGGTTAGTGGAGGAATAGAATTAGTAGGAATAGAATTCTCTGATGATATATCAAAAGAACATTATACACTTTGCAGGTGTGGAGCTTCAAAGAATAAACCTTTTTGTGATGGGAGTCATTTTAACATTAATTTTAAAGATGAAAAAAACTAATACAATAATTTAAGCTTGACGAAAAATAAAACTAATTGAATCTTTTTCATTAGCTTTAGATTAAATTTATTCTTATAGATAATCATAATTAGTA
>CAWIYT010000171.1:0-41218 GCA_963840085.1 uncultured Nitrososphaerales archaeon | reverse complement strand
CTTATTTTTGCATTCTATGAGTGATATTACATTCATTCTGTCATTGATACCATTGATCATATTAGTATGGCTTGCAGTCAAATCCAAGAGCATGAAAGTATTCCAATTTCAAATATCAATATTTATTGCAGTTTACATTTCAGGAGAAATAATAGAGAATAATAGAATTGCTATATTTTAAACATTGCCACCAAATATTAATCGCAAATTCATGTTGGCTCTGCAATCTTTTTCACTATTATGATATCATTTAGAGTTCTCTTATGCAGAAAAAAGAGGAAAAAAGATGATTGAAAGTAATATAGATAATGATGATAGTAATGGTGGTGGTAGTGAGTATGACCAGTAGCAGTAATAACTGAGTTGTTGTTATTATTATCATTCCATGATCATCATTCTAATGAATAAAATCGTGCCATCACCTTTTTTACAATGTCAAAATTCTGTTCAGCTTCTACAATCACATTATTGCTTTCGTATTTAACGTTTACAGATTTGAAAACACTATAATACAAACTAAATTTCTTTCCTTCTGGTGTAATAACAATTTTGTCAACTCTAACAAGTCCTTCATTAATTAGCCATTTGGTTTTTCTATAGCATGTAGTATGTGCAATATTATTTTCTCTTGTTATATCAGCAATTGATTTAGAATGATACATAATAGAATCCAAGATTTTCGTCATTTCTTCATCAGCCAAAGCAGCTAGAATTGCTTTCTTTACTCTTTGGCTTTGAACTATCATTATTCTCTGATTTCTTCTTACTTAGTTCATATTTAATAGATTAACGATTATAGATACAATAAGTAGTATTTTTTATTTATTTGCAAACGAATACATATTATAACAAAGATTGTGAAATGCTTAAACTTATTTTAATATACTTTTGCTATTTTTACCTTAGTTAGACGAATTCCATTTGTGAAATTCAGAGATGGAATTTGTCTCCTTGTTTATATGAAAACTAGAACATAAAGAAAATGATGAAAATGAATCGAAAAAAAATAATAACCTCAAAACAAGCACAGCTAATGGCTGTAACAGTCATAACTGCATCAGTAGTAGCAGTTATGATAATTGGCATCAACAATGGCCAAAATCTACAGAAAGCAATGGCACAAGAAGTCTACCAACCTGGAACAAACACAACAACAGAAACAACAAATGAGTACAAGACTGCATCAGCAAGTAGTAGTATGGATGGAGCAGCAGTAAAAGCAGTTAATACAATTCAAACAACTAACAAAGAATTCTGGATAAATACAGTACATTTTGATGGAATGACAAACATAAATGCTGCTGTAAAATGTGATACCTGTCCCCAGAATACTCCACTACATCCAGCAGAGCAGCCTCCTGTAAATTCGACTATACCAACTGGAGGAGGAATCAAGGTAACAGAACCAAATAAAGCAGGAGCTTGGGACTTTAGATCATTTACATTCGCTCCAGCTCAATTAGTCGTTAACCAGGGTGATAAAGTTACTCTCCATTTCATAGGAGTACAAGGAGCATATCATGTAGTTACTGTAGATGGAGTAGGAACCTTTGAACTTAAGAGAGGACAAATCAATACTGTATCATTCGTAGCAAACAATCCTGGAATAATAAATTACGTCTGCCATGTGCACTTGCCTAATATGGCTGGTCAAATATTGGTACTACCTAAATCAAACGTATGAACATGATAAGAACAGAAACAGCAACAATAACTGATACTTATTATGTGCAAAAGATAACACATAACAAATATCATCCTCAATTTTTCTACAACAACAGTTATTCATTTACAATCATATTTTCATTATATCTATATACTACCAATATTCCTTTGTCAGGAGAGATTATATCTACATGAATAGTTTAAATAGAAATAGATTACAAAGCAGCATAAATTTTGTTTTAAGATAGATTTATAGATATTAATATTATTATGATGATATTAAACAAATACTAATTTTAATATTAAATTTGTAGGAAAAAGTTTTTAAATTGTGGTATGTTATGAGGGACATATACAAAACTACTTTAGCAAATTTCAAAGTAAATATTTTAATTATATTCTGTATAATGATTTTTGATCATCTTTTAAATATTATATAACAATACCTTTTGTGCAATCACAAAAATATAGAAATGACTAATGATAAGTTTTGGAAATAGTTTCTAAAAGAAAATACAAATTTGAACCTTTTCAGTTTGAAAAAAAGAAAAAGATATGGCTATAAATATTTGAAATCTGGCTATTGTGAAAACCAAACATGGAGGGCTCTACAGAAGGCTTGGCTTGGGTATACTATAACATGTAACAAATGAGATGAATTTAATAAAAAAATCTATCATGTTAGAATAATTAGAAAATTAAAAGAGAGTCGAGACTAGAAATATCTGAATTTGATTCTTTGGATTTGGATGATTAAGTAGAGGTGAGCAAATGGCTATTCTCTGAAGACCCTCGCTTTTTATAAGAAAAATGCTATGAATATTTTAGAAAAATAGTATTTATCAAATTCTGTAATTTCAATCTTATCTTAAAGTGCATACTAGCAACATAAATCCCGAAATACTACGTCGAGGTTCGAGTCCCATTGCAGAGTCCTACAAGATATTGAAAATATTACTTACCTAAAAGATATATTCCTGATAAAGTTAATACAAAATATTTAAGATTCATCTTCTGTTGTTGATAATCGGAACCTTTATTTTATTTTATTTTGTGATTTTAAATTCATCTAATATATCACCATCATTAGCATAGTATTTCCCTACAATTACATTTTCTTGGTCAGTAATAACATCGACGTTTAAAAACCCATAGTCAGAATCTTGCTGATATACTACAAAAGGCTCTTGGTTAGATAAAGGATCGTGATTTATACCCCCGGTACCAACTATTATCTGAAACATTCCTTTTGGGGATTTATAGTCCGTTTTATTCTTTTCTTCAATAATAGGTTCTGATGAATTCATATTGTTATAAAATAAAGGATAAGTTCTTTCATAATTGTGAGCATGTCCACTAAATAGTAAATCTACACCGTATCTTTCAAATAGAGGATGATAGGCATCCCTCATTTTTTTTATTGGTTCACAAGAGTCATGATCTCCACAACTTGAAGAATAAAACTGTCTATGACTCATTACAATAATCCACTTTAAATTAGGATTCTTAGAGGCTTTAGATAAATCATTCTTAACAAACTTATATTGTTCTGTATTCTCTAGGTCTGAAAAATCAGGGTCTGTACCAGGAAGATATGAAGATTCAGAATCCATCATAAGAAAATGGATATTATTATTGTAATCAAATGAATAATATGGTTTATCTAATCCAAATTTTTTTAGATGTTGTTCCAAAAGAATAGGTGACATAACGTCATGATTTCCAATTACTGCTTTTATTTTATCGGATATTGGCTTAACTATATCTGCCCAACAGTTTATGTTAGACCCATAAGATGTGTCCCCTAGACTGAAAACAAGTTCAGGGTAGTGATTCTCAATTGAATCCACAGTTTTTTTAGTATTTTTGGTGCAACCCCAATCACCAACAACTGCAAAATTAAAATCAGAGTAATTTTTTGAATCTACAACAAATTGTTCAGCACTATCCCTATAAAATGCAGATTCATTGAAGTCAGTTAATTCAGACGATATTGAGGAATCTCCTCCATAATCTTTAGGATCGAGTGTATAAACATTTTCAAAAGGTTTAGAGTTAAAATCCAAATTATCAAAGATATAAAAAACAAATAATATTAAAATTATTACAAAAATAAAATGAAAATTATAATTATTGCCATTTACAAATATCAAAACAATCACAATATCTTGAAAAAAGAATATAATAATATTATGCCAATTACTCTATTGGAGAAAGATATATTCTAATTTTATTAACTGATTTGTACTCATAAATGATAATTATTTTATTTTAAAATTAAGAATTAATTAATTAATTAATTAAATATTATATCTTATTATATGGTAATATATTACTTTATCAATAAGTAATGTTATAACTTTTACAATAAGACTAACAAAAATTATGACTGACGATCCTAAGGTGAGTATTTTTAGTGAATTATCTAATTACAATTAATTTTTTCAAAGGAATTGTAATCTGTTATTATCTGTTTGGGATATCCACATACAAAAAATTGATTTGGATATCGATCATTTAATATATCATTCTGAATAGCTGGTTCTTTTAAATCACTATTAAGAGTTTTCTTATTTTTATCCATTGAAGAAACAGAAACATCTTTCTTAAAGTCTTTATCATCGTCTTTATTTTTATTATCCATTTTTGCAAAAGATAATTCAGAGGAAGATATAATTAAGATACTTGTTACAAATGTAATAACAATAACCAAATGTAGATGATTAATGTAATTTTTATTTAAGTTCATATTTAATTATCTATTTCAAATTAAATATTTATCAATTCTGTATAATTGTTATAAAAAAATTGGTAAATACTTTCGAATTAAAAAGGTCATGAAATTACATATATAAAAGAAAACAGGGTACATCTGCATACAAATAATTTTAGATTTCTGTATTATAAAGGTCATTAGGATAACACAATAACAGATATTATAGGATTTATCTCTCTTGTATATGTGAAATATATCTATAAAATTATATTCCTAATTTGCAATTAAAATTAAATTAACTTAATAAACAATATTGTATTTGTAAATCTAGATTCTCTCAATATATAGCTATCCAGTATACAAAAGATACTGTAAAGGAATTATCGAAAATTGGATCTAATACTATATAGAAATGGTTCAATTAGTTACCAGCGATAATATTACAAATCCCAAGATAGAATGATATTGCAAATGAAATTATTGAAGTACATAATATATATCACTATTATAAAAGATTATTGATACAAGTCTGTAACATAAATGAGTGTTAGAGAATGGAAATGTGTAACATCTATAGGTCGAATCTTTAATCTCAAGATGGATTTGAGCAATTAGTGGTAAAAGTAGTATAATAAGACGTTAATTTTTGGTTGATAAATTTATTCTATATTTGTTTAGAAAAAAATTTAATACTCTCTTTTTGTAATATATATATATACTTAGTTCCTATTACACATAAAGAAAAAAAATTTGAATATAAGCATCTTTATCATATTATTATCTTTGTCTATTATTTCTTCTTTTGCACTTTTTACTTTTTGTAATGTTTATGCACAACCGAGTCAACAACCTCTTAGTGAAGAAAATATTACACTTTTGATCCCACTTTAAAAATAGAATTAGTAACATCTGGACTTGACTTTCCTACTACCATGGCATTTTTAGGTCCAGATGACTTTTTAATTCTTGAAAAAAATACTGGCAATGTGAAAAGAGTAATAAATGGAACTCCCATTGAAAAACCACTTTTACATGTTAATACACATATAAAAGATGAACGTGGTTTGCTAGGAATTGCTGTTAGCAAGAAGAAAGATTTTTACGATAACACTTTTTTTATAGAAAATAAAAAGCTAACGCATAATGTCTTTCTTTACTATATTGAATGTAATGAGAAAAATCTGAATTGTGAGAATCGGATTTATAAATATGATTTAGATAATCAAAAGAATGTCCTTGTAAATCCAAAATTATTAGTGGGTGTACCTTCATTTCCTGATCCTTCTCATATTGGAGGAATAATAAATATTGGACCTGATGAAAATCTTTATGTTACTGTAGGGAATTTCCAAAATACTATTCCATCAGTGGTATACAAAACGCCCACTCAAAATTATGAGAATAGTCATCCTATTGATGGCAGAGCTGGTATTTTAAGAATGACCCAGGATGGTTATCCAGTTTTATATCCTAACGGTAGTGGAGTAATTGGAGATAAATATCCTCTTAACGCTTATTATGCCTATGGAATTAGAAATAGTTTTGGAATTGATTTTGATCCTGTAACAGGAAAGTTGTGGGATTCTGAGAATGGACCACAATTTGGAGATGAGATAAACATGGTAGAACCTGGATTCAATAGTGGTTCTGATAGAGTATATGGTATTTGGGAAGCTAATGAAATGGGAGATATGTTAAAGAACAAAAAAGGTGAGTCTATAGTAGTAGGAGATAATCCACAAAATCTAGTTTATTTTAATGGGAAAGGACATTATAGCCCTCCAGAATTCATATGGGGTAAAACAATTGCTCCAACTGCCTTGTCATTTCTTGATTCAGACAAACTAGGCTCTAACTATAAAGATGACATATTTGTTGGATATGCAGATGGTGGTCGTCTATTTCATTTCGATCTAAATGAAAATAGAAATGGGTTAGTTTTAAAAGGTAATTTAACAGATAGAATAGCACTAAATAAAACAGAATTTGGAGATATCTTATTTGCAGAAGGTTTTAGTATTATTACAGACGTAAAACAAGGTCCAGATGGTTATCTCTATATTGTTTCAGGACTAAAGCAGTCAAAAACAGAAAAGTTTGGGGCAGTTTTCAGAATAGTACCGGCTGGAACCAACAATACTAGTATCAGACTAGATAGTTTAAATAAAGATAAGTCCAAAGATGAAAAAAGTAACAATATATCTAATATAACTACTACCAGTAATAATACTGCTAATAGTAATCTAGTACTTAATCAAACAAATTCTCTTCCTAAAAAAACAAATACAAATGTACTTCTTGATATAGCTCCAAAGCCAGCCAATACAACTAAAACAATAGATGTAAAAGCATGGGATAATCTCATACAACAGAAATTAAAATAGGCATTAGTTCACTAGATTTGGGGATTGGACAATTTATAAATATGTTGATTCTACAACTTTTAAGAATTAAGAAATCTTATTTTAATATCTTTAATTTTAATTTATAAAGTACTTTTAATTTTTTATTTCTCTAATACTCAAATTTTTAAAAATTTATGGAAGTATCATTCCATCTAAAAGTTACAATTGGAGACCCCTTTAATATAAATAAATTCATCAAACTTTAATGATGGTTAGTTATTATTTTTTTATAGTAGTTTGTAATAATTCTCCAATTTCATTATGCATTTTAAGAAAGTTTAATCCTTTTTCTGTAGTTTTGTATGTTTGAGTGCCTTCAAGAGATTCTATTAGGTTATTTTCAATCAAAACAGAAAGATATTCTTTTAATTGAGCATAACTGAGAAAAGATTTATACATAATTTTTGTCTTGGTTGCTCCGCCATTTGCAGCATCCAGTATACTACTTACTATTTCTGTTCTACTTCTATTTTTCATTTTTATATTATATTTTTATAATTTTGTATATAAATTTTCTATAGATCTTTTTCTAGTGCCTAATATTTTTTATTTAATCTTATTAATGCCAATAAAAATTAATAACTATAAAAATTGTCGAAAAAACTTGCAATCTCTAATTTAGAATTTGTTGTATCAGAATTTTCTATAAATGGATTAAGAGTAGTTACTCTAATTTTGTTATTCCAAGTTTTTTATAAATACAAGGTGTTATATTTCTTTTACAATAAAATTTATGTAATGGTGAATTTATTATTTTAGACAATATTGTATACTGCAACCCAATGTATGCTCAAGTATTTATAATGTTTGTATTATAACTTAAACCTATGGCTTTAAAAGAAATGAGCAGAAAATTATATGAATCACTTAAAGATTTTCGTAATAAAAAGATAATTGATTTAACTGAATCCCCTCTTATAATAAATGAGAATGACAGTATCTCAAAAATTATAGACATTTTACTTGAAAATAATGCTTCAGATATCTTTATTCCGATGGGTAAATCTATATCATCTATCAATATAAGAGATATTCTTCCAATTAGAGATATCTCTAGTGCAAAGATTCCATTATTAGGTAAGAGAATTACGGCTTTAACCAATAAAGACACTATAGGTCAGGCTGCAAGAATAATGTCTCTTTATAGACTTAGAGCATTACCAATCGTTGATGAAAGGCAAGAAATAATTGCACAAGTTTCAGCTAAGGAGATATTGAAATTTATGCTTAAGGCAGGTGTAGCCGGATCGTCTACTCTCAAAGATATTAAAATGAATGCACACAATATAATGACCCCAGACCCGATTACTTTAACAAGTAAAGATGTTATCTCAAAGGCAAGGGACATAATGGTAAGACGTAAAATTGATCATATTCCCATTGTTGATCCACTAGATGAAACAGGATTGCTAAAAGGAATAGTTACATCTCATGACATATTAGCGATTTTGTCACCTTCCGAAAGAATCGGACGAAGATCAATCGGGATAGATAGCAGCAATAGAATGCAATTGCTAATAGAAGGACTATTAACTAATAATATTACAATATCAGAAATTAATAATCCAATTCATAATGTAATTGATTTATTAAATAATACCAATTCTACTTATGCAATAGTTAAATCCTTTAATAAGGTTGAAGGAATAATTACATACAGAGACATAATTGCCCTTTTAGGAGAACAAATCCAAGAAGAAGTTCCTACATATATAATAGGCTTACCAGAGAATCCATGGGATGCAGAAGTCGCTAAATCAAAATTTGACAGTTTGATTAAATTACTTAAAAAAATGGAACCAGAAATTGAAGAAGCTAGATGTAAAATAAAATTAACCGACATCCAAGCGGAAAAAAAGGAAAGAAAAGTATACGAAATTGACATAAATATAATTACTCCTTATAGACGTCATGTATATACTGATTCTGGTTGGGATCTTGTTAATCTTTTTGATGAGGCAAGTGATAGTTTGAAGAACCAGATTGCTCATAGAAGATCAGAGAGACAAAGAGAATCAATAAGGTACCGAAAAGAGTAATTACTTATGAAATAAACATACTAGTATATTGATCCTGTTCATTTATTCTTTTTTAAAATCATAGTATTCTAGTCTATCCTAGTATTACAACTATATGAGCAAGATTTAGGATTAATATTATTAGTAGTAGAAGAACTGGCTATAGGATTACCACGAAGAATAAGAGAAGATTAATAATAATACTTTAGCTCCAAATAGCATGTCCCTATCAAAAAAAAATAGAATTCATTGAGACTCATGTATGGTATTACTACTTATATGTCCTCTATACTGGTTCTTCAGTCAAAAGAAATTCAGACAGAGCTCATTAAGTTCTTAGACAATATAATTAAAAGAAATAAAGAAATAAGATTTACAAGTTGATCTATTTTTTTAAATTAATCCATAGAATGATTGATTGATGGATTAACTTTGTTCTTCAAATTTTAAACAATTTAGCATAGAATGTAAAGTATCAAAGAACTCTAAACAGAACAGACTTTCGCCTTATTATGTCATAGATAGGCTACAAATTGTTTGTAGGTCACATATCTCTCTACTATAATTGATAAGGCTATGCCTTTTTTTAATAAAATTATCTTAACAGTTATGTAGTCATATTCATTACTCCTATCTGTAAAACATCAGTTATCCTTCTACCATGTTTCTCATTGTAGTTACAAGTCCAATCAAATACTGCTTTTCCAATATCAGATTCATTTCTAAATGTAGAATTGTTTATTGCCTGTCTCTGTGCATCCATAACCATCTTATTTCTATTAAATTTAGATGTGGTGATCGGGTAGGAAGAAATACACAAGAACTATTCTTGGATAGTAGCGTGTAATTGTGTTTATTGTCTTTTTTGACCTATGTATGGATGCATTATCCAGAATAACGAATATTGTTTTGATCTTGGAATCATATCTAGAATCAATTCTTTTTATAAAATCTATAAACTGGTCACTAGTTTTATTTTTATAACAATGTGTAAACATTGTATCGTCAGTATGGTCATAGACACCAAATACATTCAGAATACCTTTTACTTTCTGTGCTTTTTCTATCTTGGCTTGTGTGGAACACCATGATGGACCGCCATATGTCTTTGCTGCTATTGATCCCTTTTCGTCTTGATAAAGTAATATTGAGTCAGGAGGTGTAGTATATCTTATCTGCTCAATCCTCTTTTTTTCAATTCATATTCAGGATCTCTACTCTTTCCCAGTACTGTCTTTGAATTTCTCCATTCTATTTTACTTTCATTTAGGATCTCTTTAATTCGGGTATGACTGATTCCATATTTTACTATCTTATTGTCGTCTTCTTTGGTAAGATAACCTGCAAGTGATCTCAGTGACCAAGTAGAGAATTTTAATCCCAGATCTCGGATTTGTAGATGCTATCTTTACAATCTCTTTTCTTGTATCATTATCTATCTTTACCATAGGAGAATAGTCTATCTTTGTAAACAGACCTTCTATTCCATTATCATTGAATTTATGAATCCACTTCCTAATTGTTTTGTCGTAAGTGTTGGTCATCTCTCTTATTTCTGGTACTGTGTACCCCGTCATTAGCAAGAAGTATAATTTTTATCCTATATTTTATTTCTGGATTTGTATCCAAAAGAGAATACAGTTTATTTTTATCTTTATCTTTAATTTCTCTGATGGGAGTATACCTTACCACACGACTGAATAATTATACACCCAGCTAAAGCTCTACCTATCAGAAATAATTGTCAAAAAGGTAAATGGTAGTTTACTATAATTGTCAATCTATGCATTTACATAACTGTTAACTTGTTAAGTGGAAATATACAATAGATATATAGCAACTATCAAAGTCAAAGCAATAATTATTGCTGTTGTAATATATACAGTAATACTTTTTGGTTCATATACCTTCATATTGATCGCTTTAGAAGTATCATGATAATTCTTTAAGGCAAATAATATTAATACTATGATAAAACTACTATTCCTATTCCAATTAGAGAAGAAATATGTTCTGAACTCGAAACTTGTGAATTATTATTTACAGGCAATTTAGAAGAATCAACAATATAATTTTGAAATATTAATCTAAATTCTACTAAAAAGAAACTAAACTTTGAAATTGTAAAACCAAGTCCAATAAGTGCAATACATGTTCTCACCCATGCTAAAAAGGTTCGTTCATTTGCTAAATATTGTTGTGATAAATTAGATTTTTGTTTGTTATTATTATCTTTTATCATATAACTATAATACTTAATTCAATATTATAAATTGAATTAATGAATAGACTTGAAATTAATAATAAAAAATACTGAGACATTACAATGACAAATTATTTTACAAACCAATTTTTTTATTACTTTGTGAATATTCTTTTTGACCTTTCAACATTTGAAAACATTTGATATATTTGAACTCTGAAAAATTGAGAGACCATAAATAGAGATAATAGAAAATTTAGTACAATTATGCTGATTAATATCAATAAAAATACATTCTTTTTCATATTTTTCTCAGTATAATTATTAGAAATATAAAATTACATATCTATCTCTTAGTTATTTGTATAAAGTTTAGTAATTATATTATATCATTTGTTTTCTTACCAATTGTTGTATATTCTTTCACTTAAAACTAATAGCTGATCAGATAAATGAGCCAATGCATCTTCTTTTACGTTATCATTTCTCTTAATGGCTGATTAATTAGTTGAAGTTCCTCTCCCTCTCGCTTAGTTTGCAAATCTGCACCTTGTCTTTCCAACTAAGAAACATTTAGAAAAGTCAAATAAGGCTCAATTTCTATAATATTACAAATTGTATAAACCCCCCGAATATAATTGCAGGGTTCGAGTCCACTCCCGGCATCTAACTCAGGGAGTCATATATTTAAGAAATTTAAGGCAAATAACTTAGTATTAGAAATAGAGTATATGTTATAGAAATTTTAATAAATTATGCTAAATGTTGTAACATTTATATATTCATCTAATGATAAAAATCTTGCAATCAATCTTTGAACTAATATATGATCTTACTATACGGTTGACTATCTGAATATTGAATGACAAAAATATAAGAATATAATTTGAAACTAATATAATTCGTTATTATACGATTAATTATTTGAATGGAGTATAAACAAGCACTGCATTTGGTAGATTGATATAAAATTAGCCATTTGTTTGTATATCCTGTTTTAAAATTTTCAAATTTGAAGTTTTTACAAATTAATTAATATAAGACAAGTTTTAAAATGTAATATAATTGTCATAAAGTTGAACTCTCAGCAGAGGCTAAAGTCTAGACTTGCTTGAATCTAATTCCTGATTAATTAATAATTGTTATAGAACAGTATAAAATACTTTTGAAGCTCAATTGTATAATTATTTTAATTTAATAGTATATTATAATTGTCTTTTTGACAGTTTAGAGATATTAATTTATAGTAAAGAATCAATTATAATAATATCATCCTATACTTTGAATTGTTTTATAATATGAAATACATTTAAAGGAAATGAGTAACATTGATGCTTCAGAAGATAATGTAGAGTCTCCATCAACCTATGTTGGAGATGCCTATAAAGAGTATCGAAAAAATGAGAGAAGAAAAAGAGAAGAAAAAGAGAAAAATAGTAATAAATAAACTAAATTGCTAGTAATGAAATTATCTTAATCTTTTAGTAAATCCAGTATGCTTTCATCTTCGCCTATCAAAATTCCTTTTCTTTCAAATAATTGCATTATACATATTGTAAATCCTACATGTGCGCAACTATCATCTTGACAATAGGTACAGAATGGAGCACCATCATTAATTTTTACTTTTATATAATAATGTAAGGTATTATCGTTTAAAATACATTCTTTATCTTTTTCATATCTTTTAAGTATAATATGATTTTTAGAAGATGTTTTATTTTCTGAATTTAACCATTCCATAAATGCAAATTCTCCATCATCTAAATCAGAAATATGAATAGGGTCTTCTTTCTGAGATGTTGCTACTACCTTTTTTGCTTTTTTGTTTTTATCTTTGTCGAACATTTCAAAATCTTCTTTTCTTACTGTTCCTATGATGGCTTTCAATAGAATCCATTTAGATAGTAAATCTCAATAACGATATAAGAAAATATAAACATTTGGAAAGTATTTTATAGATATAGAAATTTTTGCCTTGTTGCGTAACTCGCTATTCCTAACATATTTAGCTAACCTATTCTAGTCATAATACATGTGAACTGGAAGAAGTACAATGAATCTCTTGTTAAACGTGGTGAGGTATTACTTGATTTTGATGTTATGGACAACTGGAATTCTGAACTAGAGAAGATGAATCAAGGAAAAGAAGGTAGAAAATTCGTATATCCACAGATTCATTTATCAAACTACTTGGTTACATGAGAGCATATTTTCATTTACCATATAGACAGACTGAAGAAGGAGAGTAGTAAGAGCTCATGCTTCAAACACACTACCATCTATTCCAGATTATAGTAGAATTTGTAGAAGAATAAATAGATTGGATATCAAAATAAACTATGATGATGAGAATAAATCCAATTTACAACATGATGATAATTTTGTAATTGCAATTGACTCTACCGGTGTTAAAGTTACAAACAGAGGGGGAATGGATCAGACATAAATGGAAAGTAAAAAGAGGTTATCTCAAAATACACATAGCAGTTGATATCAAGAAGAAAAGAATTTTATCATTAGATGTTACTAGTGAACAAGTACATGATGGAAAAGTACTATCTAAATTAGTCGATGATATTACAATAAAACAGAACAAGGAAATAGATACTCTGCTATCATGGATGGTGCCTATGACAATAACAAGAATTTCAATTTCTATCATTTAAAGGAATTCAACCAGCAATTAAGGTAAGAAAGAATGCCAAGTATAGAAAGACAAACCATTATTTGTGAGAAACAAGAACGTACAATCACAGAAAACCAATCTACAACAATGGAAGGATAGCGTCAGCTATGGAAAGAGATGGATGGTAGAAACTGTCTTTTCTTGTATTAAGAGAATGTTTGGTAGAGAATATGTTACTGCTATAAGATTTGAGAACATGATAAAAGAAATGATACTGAAAGCATCTTTATATAACGTGTTTCAGAGTCTAACTATTACATAATTATCAATCTCAGTAGGATAGATTTGATTATCTAGATGAGTTACGCAACAAAGCAGAAATTTTTTATGCTTTCATCTTTTACTATTATATTTCTATTAGTAATATTGATTTTGTGTAATCTAAAATATTTGAGGACTATTCAATGAATATTGTGGTAGTTTAAAATTATTAATTACTGCTTAACAAATAGAAATGCACCATCTTAGCGTTTCTTTCGCTCTCTACACCTGGCTTTCTACAATTTATAACCAATCTATCTTTCGACTATTGTTGAATGTAAATGAACTAAGTCAAATTAATTCTCCTAAATTTATAATAGCACATGAACTTTTTAGTTGACAAGTTTTCAATTGAAATATCCAAGAATAAAGAGTTAACAATAGGCATAATCTTGTTTTGTTAAATCTAGTCCTCATTTAATATGTGATACTATTGCTAGATGTCATTTACCTAAAAGATAAGTATCTCTTCAATCGCCTAGAGTATATATTCTACTAGTTGATAATAAATTAAGCTTTTACAATATAGTAATAGAAATACCTGATAAAAAATACCATCGTATCGCAGATTGGATAAAGAAGATAATCGAGTTTTTTTCTTCTAGTGCATACATCAATACTTCATCTTTGAATAGGTATCTTTTTATTTATAACCATAGTTTTTTTCTTATCAAGTTCTTTTAGAATATCATCTATTATTACTTCTTGTGGTTCTTCATTCCGTTGAGTCTTTATATTGGCTGTATATATTTAAGCCCAATTTACCACTTCTATAACTTTTTCATGATATGTATTATAGATAGCATGTAAGTTAGATTGCATTCTTTTTTTGATGTTCAGCTCTAAGAGATAGCAGATGATTTTCAAGTTTGTTTGTTGTTGTCATTGGTTCTTCACTTCTATTTGATTTATCATGGATCAAGATTAGGAGACAATTTACAACATATACAAAAAGGTCATTTATTAATTTAGTAAAAACCTTGAGAAAGGGAGAGTTAGTTGTTTTATTCCTTACTCTAAGCGTATTGCTTTAGCATTTCATGATATTGATAAAAAACTATTCGCAGTAACATATACAATTGTTAGAAAGGCAATCAACCAATACCAATATTCAATAAAGCAATAAATCACAATCACTTTTTTTATTTTTAATATTATTAATTTTAAAAAAAAGAACTAGATTTTGTAAGAGAATAATATTAATTTAGAAATTGAATTAATATGTTAATCTGCAATTGGCAATGTAAATCTAAATGTTGCTCCCTTACCACTCAAATTATTTTCTGCCCAAATTCTACCACCATGAGCTTCTATAATATTCTTACAAATATACAGTCCTAATCCTGTTCCTGTACTAGAATCACTAGTTGTAAACTTTGAAAACAATTTGGGTAATAACTCTTTTGAAATACCCGCTCCAGTATCCTTAACACTTACAATGGCTTGTTCTTTTTCTTCTCTCTTTTTATCTACAATAACAAATATTGTTTGATTGTTATACATAGTAGTAAATTTCAAAGCGTTATCTACAAGATTGCGAATTACTTGAGCTAATCTATCTCTGTCTGCTTCTACAATAATATCATTAACATATTTGAAATTATAACCAATTTTTATCGTTTGTTGTTTTACTTCTTTATTCACATATTCCTTTAAAATTTCAGATATCAAAACATTAAGATTTAATTTTTCTTTTTTAAGCATTAAAGATTGGCTTTCTATTTTTGTAACATCCAACAGGTTGTCACTAAGCCGTTTTAGTCTGTATGCATTTCTCATAACAATATCTAATATTTCATGTTGTTCTTTATCTTTAACCTTTGAATAGATAATATCTATTAATCCTAGTATAGGTTGAATAGGGGTTCTCAATTCATGTGCAGCTATATTAATAAATTCTGACTTCATCTTTTCAGATTCCTTTACTTTTTCATATTGTTGGCTAAGCATCTCATTGCTTTCTCTTAATTTAATATTATAGTGAATACTTGATAATGCTAATCCAATGATATTGATAAAATAACTTGAATCTTTTAAGACATGTGCAATATTATGTGCAGTGTCAAAGGTATGTGACGAGTATGACATTATTATTTGTGCAAAAACGTCAAATACGATGGAAATAACTAAACTTGTATAGAATATATCTCTATTTTTATAAATTCTATTCTTATAGAAATAATATAATGAAAATAAAAATAATGCTAATGGAAAAAGTTCGTAGGGTCGATGTATAGGAATATTGTCAATCACAGAAAAAGGAAAAATAACATAAAGTGAGCTTATAGCTACAATAGAAACAAATAAAGTAATTGTTATTAAGTAAAATAAAATCGATTTTGATAATATACTTTCATTATTCTGGTGAGAGGATGCTTGTTGTCGTTGTTGTTTTTGTTGTTGTTTACTTGAATTAACAGATAAAAAAGAAGTGTACTTAAAAATTGCTATAGCAAACATTGCACTAAGAAATAATCTTCCAGCAAACCAAGTCTGTGGAATAAAATATTTTAAGAATAAAATATTATCCATATTGAGCAAAGAAACTGTAACATGTAAAAAGTCAATTAAAGCATTAACTAGAAAACCAATGCCAATAAATAGACTAAATTTATCATTGAAGGTACCAGCTCTAGAAATATAATAGAATGCAAGTATTCCAGCAAGGACTGTTCCAAATAATTCTATATAAAAATGATGTATAGGTGATGATACCCATAAATATTGATTGGCAGATAATAGAGCAATTACTGAAAGATAAATTGAAGGTAATATAATATATTTTAAAATATGATTTGTTTGATTATTAGTCTTTATAAGGAAATTTAGTGGCAATGGACTAATCTATTCCTTTATATTTTTGTTAGTGTATATTTTATATGACTAAAAATAATAAACATGTAGTTCCTTTTTAATATATTATTTAATACTGAATGCAATTCTTATTAATTTAATAATCTATTTACAGTATTTGTAAATAGCTTTCTATCAACAGGCTTTCTCATTATTTGTTCTTTTGGTATTTCGGGAATTATACTTAACAATTCGTCTAATATATCCAAAGCTGTTACAAAAAGAATCTTAATTGTTGGATCTATAGCTTTTAATTGTTGATGTAATTGAATTCCATTCAAATTTTTCATTCTGATATCAAGTATTACTAATAAATCATCAAAATCTGAAAGGTCTCTAATATAATTGAGTGCAATAGAAGGATCTGTAAATGAAGTAATATTATAATCGTAAGCTCTTAAAAACATTCTATAAGTAAAAAGTAGATCTTGTTCATCGTCAACTAAAATTACTCTTTTGGCACTATTTTTTTTATGAAAGAAAAATCTTTTTTCATTTTCTTCAAATGAACTAAATTGTTTTTTAGTTAAAAAATCTTTTTTATTATTGTTTGTAATTGACATTGCATAATTATTTGTCCTTCTGACGTTATATGTAGAATATCTATTAGTCTCTGTTATTTTATATTCTTTATTATTTATAAAATAATAATTATTAACAACAGCAGCATCAGTAGGAAAAGATTTTAAAATTCTATACAAATTATCTCCAATAATTAGATGATTAGGAATAGACAATAAAGAGTTAATCTTTGAACAAAGATTTATAGTTGAACCAAATAAATCTATTTGACTGTAATCACCAACTAAAGCTAAATCTAATACACCATAATCCATACTAATTCGATAGTTGAATGGAGGTAAGTGTTGCTTGGACAATTCATTATTAATCTTATATCGCTCATCTAAAATTTTAAAACAACATTCAATAACATTTTGAAAAGAATTTGCATCATTGATATTAGATGTTTTTGGAAAGTAAAATAATATACAATCACCAATATTTTTTATGACTTTACCATCACTACTACTTGAAATTAAGTTAGATATTGAATTTATAAATGTAGAATAATATTTTCTAATATTTTCTAAACCCTCCATTGTAGCAATATTTTTAGTTGAATCTACCAAATCAATAAAACCTACACAACTTTTTATAGAGTCACCAGAAAATCTTATTCCTTTAGAAGAAAAACGACTCAATCTTGAAAACTTCCATAATTCTTTAAGATAATAAGAATATTTTCTAAATGAATATCAAATAAATAAGAATAAAAATGTATTATATTGTTTTCCATCAAACAGATAAAGTCACAATCTTATTAAAAGGATTTGATCAAATGACTTATTTCATTTACAAATATATCTAATTTTATAATATAATATCATGTAAATAGAATTTTACAATTGTCATTGTATTAGGAAAAGATGAGTATAACATCAAATTTAAATAATCTTTTTAATAATAATACTGCTGCTATTATAACAAAATTTTTCGGCGCCGAAAATTAGTAATTTTTTATTAATAGTTATTGCCTTTTTTTCCAATTACTATTATGGTAAAAATAATGATAAAAAATCTTTTATAATCTTAAAATGATTTTATATTATATTGAGAACTTTATGATTATTAAATCTTCATTGTAATAAAACTGATGATGATGATTTTAATAATATTAAACTAGATAATACTTTTCTTACTGTTGATAAAGGCAGATTTCGTGTATTTGGACCAGAATCAATGATGAATGGAAGTGATTAGAATATAAATGCAGATATCAAATTCAATTCAATGAACAAGATATAATAAATTTCTATGACGAAGATTTGATACATAATCTAAGTACTATCAAACACTTTAGGAATCACATTGTTGAGGAAAATGAGGTTATTGAAGATAGAAAAAAAAATTTAGTTTTGCTACTAATAATACAAATTATGTTTTGACATATGAAATAATATAAAAACAAAGAATTTCTATAGATAATTAATTCTAAAAATATTTAATGTAGTTAAAATTTTATAATAATATTAAACTTTGGATCAGTCAAATTCAACATATAACTAAGATACAAGACCGAAAGAGGATAAGAATATAGTGAAATTTTAAGAATTATTTAACAATTTTTTATTGATAGTTTTAACCTTTCAAGTTCAGTTTTATTTATATGTGTCTCTTTTCTTTTATTAGTTTAAAATTATCATCTTTTGTTGGAATCATATTTTAAAAATATTTTATCTCTATAGTAATACATCAAACCAATAGATTACCAGTTGATTATTATATATATATAACAAATTCTAATCTAGAAACAGTTCGAAATAACATTAATGCAATAATTTTATATCAACTTATTTGTTTTCTTTCTAGTTGTTGTGTATATTCCTTTACTTAAAACTAATAGTTGATCATATAGATGAGCCAATGCATTATCTTCTTTTACCTTGTTGTTTTCTCTCTCAATGACTGATTTATTATCTACAGTTCTTCTATAAGTTTGCTCCTTGTCTTTCCAATTGTAGAAGATTTAAAAATGTTAGCTATGACTTCAAATTTATTTTTATAATAACATAGTTTTTATCTGTATGATAATATTGTCAGCTCTGTTAAGTTAAGATAATATTCGCCTCCTTTAATCCAAAATCATTGTTATTTGTTATTGTATAATTATACATAGATACAAAAAATTGTATCCAGTTATATACATGTAATAGATTGCATTCATTCTCTTCTTTTTGTATACATGGATAATAATCATCAAAATTTTCCGTTCTGTCCTTAAAATACTGGTTGACTCGCTCCATCAAACTTTTTTCAAATGGTGAATGTAGATAGTGTTTTAATCTTAGGACATTGCATGCCTCGTGGTACCATGTACCTCCATCTGTATACACAGTATGTTTTCCATATTTCTCAATGATCTAATGAAATTTTCTGCTACAAGCATATTTCTCTCCTCTGAAATGTAGATTCCCAAGATTGTTTTATGTAATGGTTCAATACAAATTCATAACCAAAAGTGTTGGCTACCAATCTGATTGACAGTTTCATCTATGATGAATGCTGATATTCTTTTTCTTTTGTAAATCGGATATTCTGCAAATCTCTGAATCCAGCTCCAGACAGACACTTAACTTCTTTTCTGATCCTTAAAAATTGTTAGTGCTTTAGATGTATTACGTAGACTGAGACCAAGAAAGTACAAATACAATGAATACATAATTACAATAGTGGATGTCCTGTTTCTTTCAAATCTAATAGCCATAGATTAGAAATAGGATATCCATAGCTATAGATTTATCGTTAACTTAACAGAGCCGTGGCAGGGATTTTAGTATAAGTTCATTCAGACTATGACAATAATATTTGTCTATTGTTTAAAGAAATTTAAGGAAAAATAAATAATTCGATAATGAATTTGATTTTTTATTAATTTCTTAAATTCTCATTGTAGATTAGAATTACATTGAATTAAATTGAGTCATAGTGAAATTATTGTATTGAAAGATAGATATTGAGATGATAAGATAAATCAGCAATCTCAATATCTATACAGTATAAGATTTACATCCTCATTCTTTATAAATAAATAGTAAATAAAATACAAAATAATATTTTCTTTTTTAAAATTGTGTTTATCTAATACTATTATAGATAATAAAGATGATAGATATGTACTATTGTACACTTGTTATCCACTGCTTATCATTCTTATTTTTATAATTTATATAATAGATCTTTTGCGTAATTAGGAAGGAATCAAAATATTCTGAAAATTAAATTAATTTTTATAAATTTTATAAATTTAATAACATTATTCTCTTTTATCTTAGATCAGATATGTAATATTTTACATGATCGTTAATTACGCAATAGATCTAATAAACCTAGGCTCTAGTTTATCAACTAGAAATCAAAATTGAAAAAAACGTATACCCATTTGATTAAACCATAAGATAGTTATATCATTATTTATATAATTTAGTAAGGAAATCCATCTACAATGACAAATAATGGAACTAGAAAAGGTAGCATTGATGATGATAATTTAGATTATGCTGCTTCTCCTATTTTACTTACACAATATAGTTCTGAGGCATCACAATTAATTAAATCGTTTACAAAATATATGCCATTTGTTGTAATAATTCTAACTCTAATTGCAGCTATGACAATTTTTGATTTAGTTAGAGAGTTAGGTTTTACCCATGTGTTAGCTGACGAAATAATTGATGCAATGATAATTGTTGTATCCATATTTCTTATTCTATTTCTTATTTTCACAGTAAGACCTGTATTAAGATCTCAAAAAATATTAGATAAATGGTCAAATCTATTTGAAAACAATGCGATTAGAACTGGCATACTACTTACAATCAACAATAAGAGTAAAGAAGAAATTTTGAATGCGCTATCGGAAACGATTGAACAGATAGATATACCATTACAACATTATCTTTCAAAATCAAGCCATAATGAATTTTATGATATTAGTATTGACGATACTACTACTAATACCACCACCACTTTTGATATCTTAATTGATAAGTCAACAATCAAACCGAACATAGATTCAGATTCAGATTCAGATTCTTCTTCTTTAAGAAATGCTATTCAAGATTATGGAAGTATTTTAGTTAAAATTGTAGATGGTATTATTGATAAAAATAATACTCAAAGTTTTATAGAATCACTAGGAAAGTATAAAAAAAGAGGTAACAAAATAGGATTAGCTATGATAATAGGAGAAAGTATAGACTCAGAAAGTTACAAACTAGTCAATAAAATTAAAGATAAAACAATTAGTGAAAATCTAATCTTAATAGAAAAGCCTACTAATAATTATATAGATTCTGATTTAAAGAATCTAAACAATATATTAACTTAAACTATCCTATCTTTTCATCCTGCTATATCTTTTCATCATCATTATCATTAATATCTCTAACAAAAGATAAAAAATCCTTAATCCATTTTAAATAAGCTTCAAACCCTTTTTCTGTGACAAGATATGCTTTTGAACTAGATGTATCAATTAATTTAATATATCCATTTTCTTCCAATCTATTCAATAAAAGAGAAATTCTATCTGGACGCTGTTGTCTGATTGCATTAATTTTTGTCATTATATGATATTTACTTATCGGTGTTTTTGTTGAATATAAGCAAAGATATTCTAATATGGATAACATAGTATATTCTGAAGAAAATCTCTTTGCTTTTGTCAATCATTATATTTAATTTTCTAGGGTAAATAAGAGATTTTATAAAATAGAAAGTAAAAAAATATTATAGAAGAAGATGCTTTTTCAAACGTTATTGTTGTTGATATATATATATATCAAACGGCCGTTTATGTTCTTCTTTTTATAGTCTCCTCCTGCTTGCTTCTGTTGGTCATTATTCTATATATTAGATATCCTGACATGGCAACTATAATTCCTTGTAATACTTTTGTTATCATATCAAATTTTCCAATATAGAATTCTACACCTATAATAGGAACTCCTACTGTCCTTGATGCAGCATATGTAATTATCAATATTATTGAAATAACTATCAATATTGGATAAGGCAAAACACTTTTTAATTTATTAACTAAAATCCATCCTACTAAACCTAGATAAATTATACCTGATCCAGCAAAAAGGGCAATTTCTATTTGAAGCTCTGGTATTTCACTTTCTAATCCTTCTGCAGCAAACTCTATTAAAGATGTATATTCATTATATGCCAAAATAAAATATATTATTGAAGTAGACAGAGTTATTGCTGCAAGTATATATACTATAATATGTTGTAGATTCATACTGTGTAATAAGTTGATTATTTAATAAAATAAAAGTATTGATATAACATAGTTGACTTATAATTAAGTTACATTATTCTTTTTATACAATTTGTATAAACATATCGAACAATTATGAAAACCAAATTTACAAAGATATTTGTAGTAGTAGTAGCATCAACCGTCATAGGTTTGTCAATTTTTGCAATGACAAATTCTAATAATAATAATAATGCATTTGCTCAAAAGGCGGGATTTGATAAGGAATTGAATTTACTGAATCAAGCAGTAACTGCATTAGAAAATCAGGATAAAAGTGCAAAAAAATCATTATTTGACGCTGAAGGGATAATTGAAGATAAAATGAAAGATAATCCAGGAATTGCAAATGCAGAAAAAAGAGTAGAAGCCGCGATTAAAATGGTGGGTGAAGGTAACTTTCAAGCTGCAATTGACCACACAAAAGAAGCTATTAAAACCTTGAGTGATTTGAACAAATAAGTAGTAAGTACCGTGAATAGTTTAATTCAATATGCATTAAATAAATTGAATACAACAACTTTATATTACTTATTTTATTAAATAATTATATCTTTGCATAGACCTCAAATCAGAGAAATAAACAAATTATCAAAATATAACATTAAATCTAAATTATTACAGAAATTTATTGCAAATGTCAGCATAAGAAATAAAAATACAGCAATTCAATATCATTCCCGTCTATTAGCATTTGAAAAGTTTGTAGAAAAAGAGTATAGAATAGAAATAGATAAACTCATTCAAAAATTAAAAAATAAAGAACTTGATCCTTATGATATCTTAAATGATTTCTGTATATTTTTACAGAATAACTATCAAATTGGATCAATAACATTTAGAGATAAAATTACAACAGTAAAGACATTTCTTGAATATAACGATATAGAAGTAAGTCCAAGAAAATTCAAACTAAAGGTAAGATTCCCAAAAACTGTATTTAGACACAAAGAAGCAATTGATAAAGAAGATATCATTAAGATTTTAAATGGTTGTTCCGACTGGAGATTAAAAACATATGTAATGTTATTAGCATCAACTGGTTTGAGGACAACAGAAGCATTATCTATTCGTTTAAAAGATTTGGAGTTTGGCTCAAATAATAGTCCTGCTAGATTAATTATAAGAGGGGAATATACAAAAACAAAAATTGATAGATTTGTATTTTTAACCAAAGAAGTACAAAATCAAATAAAAATATGGTTAGATTATAAATACAGAAAACGAAGAATTTGTTATACAGATAAAGAAACAGGAAAGACCATAACAGAATATAGAACTCCGGAAAAGAACCCAAATGAATTTATTTTCTCTACATATCAAACTGATACTCCTAAACCACAAATATTGTATAATAATATTGGAGCGATTTTTGCAAAAACTTTAGATAGAATTGGAATGGGTTCACGAGAAGACGGGAACGAGATCAGAAGAAAAATAACTTTACATTCTTTTAGACGTTTTGTAAAAACTACAATTTCAGATTTGGGATATTCAGATTATTCAGAATGGTTTATTGGTCATTCTGGGTCTACCTACTGGCGAAAAAAGGATAGTGAAAAAGCAGAGATATTCAAGAAAATTGAGCCTTATCTGACTTTTCTGAATATTCCACAATTGGAAAGGCAGGGAGCAGACTTGCAAACCAAGATTGAAGAACTACAGGATATTAACCAATTATTAAGATATAAGCAAAATGAAAAGGAAGAGCAGATTAAGAAGTTAGAAGAATCTGTTGCATTTTTATCTGATAGATTTAATGCATTTCTAACAAGTCAGCCTGGAAATAAAATCTTGTATGACGATGGTAATGGACAAAGTGGAATAATTAAAGGAATCCAATTAAAGCCAGAAATCAACAATAAAGCAGTTGGAACAGTAATTTCTTCTTCTACTTCTACTAACAGCAGAATTAATAATAAGAAAAGTTAATTTTTTAAAAATCTCATTGATAATATTTGTGTCTATTTTATTTATGTACTACTTCCCTAAACTTCTTCTACTAGTCATAACAAACACAAGATGTTCTCAAAGAACGCCTAGTTTTCTCTAAAAGATATATTCGTGAAGTGCTACCAGATGAAGGTAAAATAGCAGATTATATTACTAGAATAATATCAATAATTGTTTTGGCAACATTATTCTTACCATTTAGAAGAAAATTTGAAAGAAGATTTAGACATTAAGAAAAAAATTCCTATATTAATATGCATAAAATTCCTAATTCATTATATTAAACACAATAAATTCAATTAGAATATTCTATTAAAACTAATTATTATTCTTCTATATCTGATTTTTTATATCTTATCTGATTCCATTACTAAAATTAATTCTTTTACCAAAAAAATTCATTAACCTACATTTGACATATTATATAAGACTACCTTCATACAATCAGCATGAACTTTATTTTGAGCATATTTCGGAGACCAGCCTATATCAATTAATATTTTTACTACTTTTTCCCATAGACTAAAGTCATGAAAAATTTTGATAGGATCATCTTTATAGAATAATTGAACCATTCTTTTAATTGACGGAATATATTCAGAATAATACTTTTGATCATCTATTTCTATATCTGCAAGGTTTTTTATAATACACCATCTTTTTTTATGTTTCTTATTTGAATCATAATGACCAATAACATAATATTCTTTTGTAGTTAGGAGATCCCTTTTAGCATTTTCTTCATATAGGGCAAAATACTCTAAGAATTGTTCAGCAAAAACAGTTTTTAAATATT
Organism: uncultured Nitrososphaerales archaeon; assembly: GCA_963840085.1. Classification (GTDB taxonomy): domain Archaea; phylum Thermoproteota; class Nitrososphaeria; order Nitrososphaerales; family Nitrososphaeraceae; genus TH1177. Next base: position 15,832 of record CAWIYT010000171.1, on the reverse strand, counting down.
TACCATATCTATTTATAAATTCTTCATAGTCTGGAAGACTATCAATAAAATGATTAAATTCTTGGGATTTTTTTTGAAAAGTTTGTTTCAGATATTGTGTAGAAAATTTTCTTTTACGTCGATTAGATTTTCCACAATTTGGACATCTGAAAATTATTTCATTATTTCTTTGATCTATTTCTTCTAGAAATACTAACTCTTTTTCCTTCTTTCTAACATTACTACAATTAGCACAAATATTAGTAAGGATAGAATTTAAAGATGATGCAGCATTATATCCATATTCATTAATATCTTCAATTATATCTTCCCATTTTAATTTAGAAATTGTATTTCTTAAACTCAGATAAAAAAATCTAAATATATTGCAAATTGATTTAGCATGTTGATATTGATGATTGATTTTTCCCGAAGTCTCAAAAATATCTCTTAATGAAAAACAAACAATTGCACCATATAGACTAGAAACACTTAATCTTGTAATTTTACCAGCATTTTTAGGTAATACAAATCGATGAAACTTTACATCTTCTCTTTTTTCCATCATTTCTTTTTTAGAAAGTGCATTTTTTGATATTGTATCCATATTTTTATTGATAAATGCCTCAAAATCTTCTCTTGATAACGGACATAACTTTTCAAATTGTGCAAACGTATTTTTGATCTCAAAATCATGAGTTAACGGTGGAAATAATATTTGAAGTTCCCTTATCCTAAGAAAAATTTTACCTGAGTAATCCCATGCTTCTGATATTGTTTTTATATTTTCTATTTTTGGAATATTTACATTCCTTTTTACCCATCGTTTGGATAAAGTGCCTCCTATTGTATTACATTTGCTGCATTTAATCTTACTTTTTATTTTTGGCAATGATAGGTATCAACCTGTTAATTGAGTAGTATTCTTATTCTTATATGTATTGTATGGTTAATCAATATAATACAAATACAAACAGTCTGAGATACAGAAAAATTCAAGCAATTAGAGGACAGAAATCATGTCTACTTTGCATTCCTGTGGAATTTATAGCAGATCTAAATATTTCACAAGGTGATTATGTCAAATGTTTTGTTGTTGACAATAAACTGGTTGTAGAGAAGGCAGGAGATGTCTGAGCAAAAAAAGGAGATAGTACAGAACAATGAGCATTGAAAAACAAGTAACAAACGAATACTATAGTATAGAATTTGAACGAACAAACAAGAAACTTAGAGAACATTTTCAATTAGCAAATCAAGAAATAGAAAAAGTCAAAGAGAAAGTTAATGAACTTGTTACAATTCTACATAATGACAACCCAACATGGTCAATTAGAAAAATATGTGACTATATAGCAGGTAAAAATGATGATCTAGCAGATCTAGGATTTTCATCTAGGACAATACACCGTTATTTAAGCGATGAGAATAGGCAATTTGTAGATGCTAGTAAAAAACAAAAAACAAAAGAACGGGAATCAAAATCTTTGAAGGAATTTAGAGAGCAAAAAGGAAAATTGGTACAGAACAATGTTATTGAAGATGATGTTGACAAGCGTTGTCAACATAATGTTCTAGAAGATTCTTCTACTACAGGTAACCATGAACTACCGGATCAATTAGAACCAGTACTACAGGATGATGAGGATGATCTAAATGAAGCAATAGATGCAGTATATGACGTAGATCCTATAGAAGCAGAACCACACATACAATATGATGATCCTCAAAAAATCATACTACAATTAAAACAAAGGATCATTAAGTTAATGCAACCTTACAAATTTGAATATACAGTCATATACAAAGGTCAGGAAATTCCTCTAATTGTGACCTCAAAACCAGGAATACAATCTGGTATGGTAAAAATTGATCACAAAAAAAAGTGAAAAATAATGAATTACTTAGGACACTTGAATGGATATCATATACTAAAATTAATTTGCTTGGAGATGAATTATTAATTGAATAAAAAAGAAGGTAAGGGAAAAAATACTAAACCGAAGAACAATAATACTACATCTAACAACTTATTAAAGTTACCTAAAAAAATAACTAATAAAAATAGAAAAAAGTATGAATCATTTAATGTTGTATCTGAAACAGGAGATTCAATATATTCTCCACAATATGAAGAATTTGCAACATTAGATGGAGGTCAAGTCTTTGTATTAGAGATTGCAATAGAAGAATTAGTTAATCGAATAATTGACCAGAGGTTAGGATCCTCTATAAACAATAAAAGAAATGAGCATTAATATTGATATTAATAATAAATCAAATTATCCTACTCTTTCTTCTTCTCATTATAAAAAGTTAGAAATTAGCAAAAAACTCGAAGAACTAGACGTTATATCATTTTTTGCAATAGATATAAGAACTAATTTACTCATAATAGAATTTAAACATGGACATCAACCAAAAACCAAAAAGGTTATAGGACCAATTGATCTCAACAATTGGACCAAGTTCTCTGATAAAGTTGTAAAAGAATTAGTTTCTCCTCCAATAGAAATTGATAGACGAAAGGCTATGCTTATAAAAGGAAACTTAGACCAAGAATACGATAATATATTTGATATATTATTAGCAAATAAGAACAAAAATAATACTAATCATAGCCTATCTGGTATATCTGACATATATGACAATGTGGTCTATGACAATAATTCAAAAAATAATAAGAATTCTTTAGATTGGAGGCAAAATCAACAACAACAAAATAATAATAATAATAATAGTGTAACTGATCAATCTGATCAACCTGACGAAACTAAAAATAGTTATGATAATAAACAATCCAAAAATAATAATCAAGAATTAACAATACATCCAGAAGAACAACATCAAAATGATATGCCATTTTTAGGAGTATTACAAGCAATAAGAACTCTTGTCGAAGGTCCAGGAAAAGTTATTGGAAGGATTGTAGGTCGTTCTACAAACTTTAAGGTTATTTCAAGATCGGAATGGAAATGTCAGAATTTTGAATGTCAGAATAGTGGTTTATTGAATTTTTATCCATCTATAAGAGATATGCCTAAACATCTTGATACATCTACAGGAACAAATCCTTATTGTTGGGTATGTAAAACTTTTGGTTCCTTAAATGTTATCTCTGAGTACCAAATTGCAAAGAAAATTCAATTAGAGGATATAGACACAATAGAAGAGAGATTTGATAGATTAAATGTTATCATGTATGGTGATTCTTCAGATAAAATAATTGATGGAGAGATAGTAGAGATAGAAGGTAATCTAATTACACAAAAAATAGTAGCAGGAATAAATAGCAGCAATGGATCTAACAAAATGGTTAATGTATTAGTTTCTGATAAACCAATTATTTATAAAAATCGAAAAGAAATCAAAATTACACAAAAAGATATAGATAACTTTTATAGATGGAAAAAGATTTGCATTGATGTTTATAAAAAAGAATTAGCAGTAATAAACAAATACCGTTATCTTAAAAAAGAAGAAAGACCAAATTGGGTAAATAAAATCAAACCTATGACTTTTGAACAACGAGTTACAGCATTGTTTGCCCCTAATGTTTATGGTCATTCAGATGCAAAGATGGGAATATTAAGATCCTTAATTGGAGGCAGTAGAAAAGAAAATGAAGCGGATACTGGTAGAAGAGGACGAATTCATACTAACTTAATCGGTGACCCAGGAACTGCAAAAACAGCATTATCTATAGAGTCTACTAAATTAGATCAAAATTCTAGAATGGTAGATGCATCTGGAGCCTCTGGAAAAAGTCTTGTTGGAATAGTAGACAAAGAAAATGATGGTTTAATGGTTAAATATGGTGTAGTTGTATCTGCTAAAAATTCTCATGTTGTTATAAATGAAGCGTCAGAGTTGTCGCATGATGATCAAGGACGTTTGATTGGAATAGCAGAAGAAGGAAAAACTACTTTAGATAAATGGGGCGAACATATTCCAATTGATGCTCCTACAACTTTGATATTTACAACCAATCCTTTAGGAACAAAATGGGAATCCCCAACGATGTCTAAAGATAAGATGGTGGTTATTAGACAGAATTTACTTGATAGAATAGATCAAACATATGGATTTTTTGATAGTCAAACTGAAGAAGAATTGGAAGGATTTACTGAAGAAGTTGAAAAAATAATAAATAGAAAACCCCATAATTATAACTTTTTAATTAAATATCTTCAATATATAAAAACAATTGAACCTGAATTTGTAGGCACGACAATATATAGACTGAATAGATTTTGGATCAATGCAAAACTAAAAGGAGTGGCTAGTACTAGAATCCTTATTTTCTATAAAGCGAATTGCAGAAGCACAAGCAAAATTAAATCTTTCCGAGGAAATTGACGATTTTATTGCTAAAAAGACAATGGAATCGCTTACGTTAATGTATAATCAATATGGCAAACTAATTGAACAAATTCAGAATCCAAGAGACTTAACAGCAGAAATCTTTTATAATATTTTAAAAGAAAATAGAGAGGTTAGTTATTCAGTAAGAGAACTCTGTAAAATAGCCTCAGAGAAAAATAAACAAGTCAATGCATATTTGAAGAAAAAATGGGATTTTGAAAGTAATAGGGAATTGAAGAATATTATAGATATGGTAGAACAGAAAGAAAATGTCAAGGTTGTAGGTATTAGACCCAAAACTTTGGTATATTATGATACTTCTAATAATAATAATCCTCTTACATCTAACCCTATTACTATTACTCTATCTGATCAATCTGATCAACCTGACAAACCTCAGAATGATCTAAATGAAAAAAATATTGAAAAAATTATTAATGAACAGTTATTTGCTCTGTCAGATAGATCAGATAGGTCAGATAGCATAGAAAAATTAGTGAATATATCTTGCAATGGAAAAAAAGGTAAGCCTATAGAGATGACAAATGAAGAATATGATTCATTCTTTGGAAAACAAGACTATGAGGAGAAAAGTGAGATAAATTGACATTACGATACCAACAACAAATTTCTTCTCCTGTTAATTCTTCTAATTATGTTATTAAAGAAATTGAAAATGGTTTTGATTTTATCTTATCACATTTTGAACAACCTGTAATATTTCCACGAAATGTAATGGCTACAGAATTAATAGATCAAAAGAAATACCAACATTTCAAGGTAGCATATTCAAGAGATGAAGCATTAGCCCATTTCAAGAAATATAATTTTGTAGACTGTAGAATTAATGCATTTCCTTCTCTGAAAGGAGGTGTAATATGGAAACTTGAATTATTATTCATTGATTTAGATCTAACCTATAATTTTTCTTACACTAAAAAAAAATAATAATGTAAAATCCTTAGAATTAGCATTATCAAAAACTAAGAAAAATATCAAAGAAAAGTTGAATGGATTTCCTACTATATTAAACAGTGGAAATGGTTACCACATAATACAACCAATAGAATGTCCAATGGCTTTAGAAAAAATAGAACAGTTTAAAAAATATAATAAACCTTCTCAAGAATTTCTTAGATTTGCAGAATGCTATTTGTCTAATGGTAAAGCCGATAAAAACCATAATCCATCATTTAATTCCTGTTTGCTTAGGATACCAAATTCAATTAATAGTAAATGTCTTGTTGATAATAGATGTAAAAGATTAGATAATAGTTTTAGAGTAAAAATAGTGCAAAGATGGAATGGTTATAGACCTTTACTTGTGGATAGTGAAATCTTATATGATTTTCAGACACATCTGATACAAAATAAGATTAATGAACAAAATCACAGACAAAAAATATTGAAGGCAAGAAGATATAATACTAATAATAATATTAAATTCTGGATAGAAAAACTTCTCAATACACCAATAACAGATTTTAGAAAAAATGCTCTAAGCCTGATCCTTGCTCCATATCTTATACATATCAAAAAGTTATCATATCAAGAATCATTTGATATTTTGAGTGAATGGTTAAAGAAGTGTGATTCAATAAGGAAACTTGATTTTAATTCAAGCGATCAAGTCTGCTTTAAATACTGCAATTCAGAAAAGAATACCTCCTATGAAATTAGAAACATTGAAAAATAGAAATTTAGAATTATATAATAAATTTAATAAATGAAATATTAAATTCTATTAAAGAATATTAATAGTTATGTTACAAAGTTCTGATAAACAAAAACAATTTCTCTTATACCTTATTACTAATTGTGAGATTTATCAATTGAATGAAAAAGAAGCATTAGAATACATTAAAAATAAGTTCCCAAACCCTATATCAAGAAGGACATATTATAATTATAAAAATCAAGTTTATGAAGAACATGACAAAAATGCACCATTTTTTGGATTATTTAGACTTCATGAATCTAAACAAAGATCAAAAGATATGGCTAGTCTTTCTCTTATCTCTCATAGAGAACATATCATTAGAGATGGATTAATAAATGGAAATATTAATAGTCATGAAGAATTTTCCAAGTTAGATGATCATAAACTTTTTCTTAAAAAAATGTATGAAAAAGCAAGTTCAATTATCAAACAAGGTGAAAAATTATTAGTAAAAATAAATTCAAAAAGACAAATTGCCAGAAAGAAGAATTCAAAATCCTTACCCAATAATGCAACAATACGAAAAGAATATGTAAAATGTGGTAAAGAATTTTGTCTTGGATGTGAACATGGCCCATACTACTATGCATATTGGAGAGATGAAATTGGAAAACTCAAAAAGAAATACATTGGAAGACATAATCCAAGAGAAAGAGAGACAGAAATACAGTGAACTATAGCAAAGATTTAGAATATATCCTTTTAGAAAGAAACATAGAATAATTAATTAATTTAATAAACAATTTTTCAACAATAGAGTATTTTCAACCTTCCCTAACTCCTTATCTTCTATCTTACACTTTTACAATAAATCTTATGTAACAAATCTTATTACTCAAATATAATGTAACATTCTAAAAAATACTTCACGAATGTATCGCTTAGAGAGAACTATATAATTGAATTCTTCAAATTAATCAAAGGTTTAGCAATTTATTATTATTATTGTGTATAGTTGTCTAAAAGTTTCTTTATGACAGAATCAAAAGAGTCCTTTAGATTCCCTAGTTTGCTTAGTTCATCATAAGTTTCCTTTGATACCATTATACTTTTAGTTTCTATCATTTCATTGCTACTATTATTACTCAATATTATGATTTCACCTGCTATTTACTTAATTTTTTTACCGACTCTTGATCAAATTCTACAATTGCTGATCTTTTATATGGATCTACTTTTATGGTTAATGGTATTTCTTGACCTTTTATGATAACCGTAGAATGAACTTCGTATGGTGTGACCAGTTCCTCATATCTTTGATTAAGTTCTTTTATTTGTTGTTCGTATTGTTTTATTATTTTTTTAGGATTGTCATAGATAACTTCTTGTTGTTCTTGTGGCATTGCAAAAGTGTTATAATCGTCATCGTTGCTAGGTTCTACTAATTTCCCTTTTTCTTGTCTAAATACTTCAAGTTCTGGATTAGGAGTAAAAGAATTCTCTGTAACATTTTTCTGTAACAAAGTTTTACCATTTTGTGAAAACTTTCTTCTAGAAGATTTTTCTTCTTTTGGTAGAAGTTTATAGATATTGTTTAAGGAAAATTTCCTTAAATGTCTATGATCTTTCGGCTATTTTCATCATTGCTTGTGTTTTTGAGAATCCTGCATTAATAAGAATGTCTTTTAATTCTGTTATTAATTTGTCTAAGGATTCACCAGTAAAGACAAAATCGTCATAAAGTTTTACAAGTGTCTTAGACTTTTCTACATATTCTTTAGGAACTTTAGGTACTTCTATGTTATCTGATGTTGAGGTCAATTTGAATTATTTTCTCCTCATTTTTCTGGTAAAATTTTAGTCAAGACATCATTAAAAGAATCTCCTGTCTTGCCTAAATTCTTCAATTTTTGATAAACCTCTTGGTTTATAGTAATATGTCTTAACTTTGTCATTAGTTTAATATTATATTTATTGATGATTAATAATTCTTTTAATTGTAAGATATGTCAAGTATACGTCAAATGTATGCATTGTGTCTGCTAGTTATCATGATAATTACATACATACATGCATAGAAAAAAGAAAATAATAATATGCTTATTATATATATTAATATATTATTATTCATACATCTTTTTTTTACTAGTAATTGCCTTTGAATAAATAGCACAGCGTCAATTCAGACTTGACATTTAATGATAGTAGTATATAGAAATAGAAGAACTCATTTCTTATTTGCTTAAAGAACTCCACAACCACAAGAGATGAATTGATAACCACAACGAGGACAAATTTCCACTTCACAAGGAAAATGATGAAAGCCATTAAACATTACACCGCAATCATGACAATGACTGGTTAAATCAGTCTTATCTGCAACTTTAGCAAGAATTGCCTCAATACCATATGGAATTTTATTATATTCATTTTTACCAATTACCACTTTTGATATGCAGGAGGATGAAGAAGAACCATCCATAAACTTACCACAGACTTGGCATTTGGTACCAGTTGAACTCATTTCTTCTTAAAATCTTCTTTTTCAAATATGATCAATGCTAAAGTTATTATTCTACCCTCACGTTAATAATATACTGAAGTATATATTTTATATCAATAAGTTTATCTCTGGAAATATTGTTATCTCTTATCACTTCATTTATTCGCTTTGTGATTGATATATCTCCATACTCATTAACTTCGATTACAGATATAGTCATTACATATCTTCACCTCTATTCGTTTAATAACAATTTTTTCGGCCTTTTTTTACTATATTTTTATTTTGATTAGAATTATTCATTAGAAATAGTATTATTAGAAGAACTCATTTCTTGTTATTGTTGTTCTGCTGTCGATATAATGCTCTAAATCTAGCAATACTATACATTTTACCCCAATATTTTGTATATCTCTGAGGTGTTTGATTCCAATATTTTGATTTACACCTAGCACAAGATTTAGGAATTTTTATTTCAAAAAGTATATCATTTTTACTTAGATAATCAAAATCTTTAGGAAGTCATGTATAGTTACAACGATTACAATGATATACCCATATTTGTATCAATCCTAACTCTGCGGCTTTATCTTCTTTTTCTGGATCAGGGCCTTGAATCAGAGATAAATATAGTTCTTTATCTATTTCGATTGTATCTTTTCTTTCACTTGTTATATTTATTAAACTACTAATAGGAGTTTAATAATATTATTATTAGTAGTATGAATGGTACTTATTACTATATGTATAGAAATCATCTCCTGAATGATTGCCCAATAGTTAATTGGTAGCAAAAGAACTTAAATATTTTATATAAGTATTAGAAAATTTAGTTCTGTTAAGTCTTTAATAATCTGTATTGTTCTAACAATAAAGACATTATTAATGATTCTATTGAAAATTGTTCTCCTTTTGCGTCTATTGCATTTGAATATTTGTATGATGATTGTAGCATTTGATTAAACAAATCTCTATTAGGTTGTCTCAATATGTCAGAGTATGTTTTCCATTTATCTAGTTCTTTTTGTAATATAATGGAGTTTTGATTGTTGTTGATGTTATTATCTTGCTTATCAGAGAAAAACAGATTCGACGAATTCAAACGTTCTTTTAAGATCTTGTAATGATGAAAAACTATTGATATCATTATAGGATGTATTCTAATTGGAATAGAAGCATAAGAACTAGCAGAATTATACAACATTGCAATTGAAAACATATTATCAAATACTTTTCTATCTTTTTTATTCAAAAATTTTCTATATTGTTTCCATGATTTTTCTTCCATTATTGCAGCAATTCTAAATGAAGGAATTGTTCTACCCATGAGTATTGCAAAAAAATAGAATATAACAATGATAACACCTTACCAAGAGGGAGTATTACAGAACAATGTTATAGAAGAATAACCCATTTTTTCATTATACAAACACCAAAATATTTCTTGAAAGTCATTTGTTCAAAAAAGAATGTTAACTTTGTACAAAGCATTAGAAAATCAAGTTTCTTCTTCTGACGAAACCTCTGGAACTGATAAAGCCAAATGTGCTGAAATTGCAGCAAATATCTGTATAGATGTTTTGAAGATGGAAAGCGAAGGTATCAAAGCAGTTAGAGAGTTAGTAGCAAAAAATATACAAGGAAAAAATGTTTTGAACAATCTTCGTAGTCGTCAATCAAAAGAAGATGGATAAATTGTATTATAAAAAAAATATAGAATTATGGAAATATTTTTATAATAACCTTATAAACTATCGATAATGATAAGAAGGACTAATGTAGGAATTTTATTATTAGTTGGTGCTGCAGCATTTTCATTCGTTTTTGTAGGATATACCAATGGAATTAATATTGTGGTTGCACAAACTACAGAAACAACTGATCCAGGTGCGGAGACAGTTGAAGATTTCGAAAAAATTGAGGGAAATGATACTGCTATTATAAGAAATGATACAGTCATAAGTAATCCAAATAATACACTTCTTAATGCTACAGAAGTAAATATAGAAGAAGACTGTATGGCTTTACCTGATGGAAGTAATTACTGTCCATAAATAAAGTCTATAAAAGGCTCTGTTAACTTAAGGATAAAGTAATAGTTATATTCTACTTTTATATTATGTTCTGTGCTCAATTTTAGAAGAATTTTATAATTTAAATCATAAATTTTCCTTAACTTAAGAGTCCTATAAAAAGATAAATCCATATAATTTTTTATTTATGTAACTAATGTTACATTTGTATTAGGCTATTTCTAAAAATCTAATTGAATATACTAAATTAAAGGTTAAACTATTTGTTTCCTAAATTTAGTATTAATGATAAGAGTGATAGAATTGATTGAGATAACTATAATAATTTATTCGATTCATATAAAAACCTTAATTTTATATGGTATATCTATTATATTCAGTGACTTTCAATAGTATATGTTTAATCATATTCATAGTAAATAGAGAAATTGATCTAATTGTTTTTATTGTTTGATTTTTTTCTATTGTATCGAATTTTCTGATAAAATTTAAATAATATTAAAAATTACCATTTGCAATGGTAAGAAATATATCAATTCTACTTACCGTACTGGTATCAGGATTAAGTATATTGACTATAAGCAGTATTTCCTTTCTAGAACCAACAGAATCATTTTCACAGACAATATCATTATCGTCATCCTCTTCATTATATATCACAAAACATGCTTCAAACTCTTATGCATTATCTTCAGGCTCATCTCATATTGGATCCTTTGATTCAACATACACCATTATAGGAAGTATTTCATCTATTAAAAAATCACAGAATTTGATAACTTCGACAATTATCAATGACTATGACAAATCTCCGTTTATTGGATATGTTATTGCACCTAAAAGCAAATCATCAGATTCGAAATCTCCAGGTTTAGCAAATCCATTTGCAGATAAAGCAACAATAAAAGCAAAAATCAAAAGCGAAATTCAAAAATCAATAGATTCAACTAGTAAAATTAAGACTAAAGAAGCAGTAATAAAATGTGATTTTGGTATGGAAATAGGTAAATGGAATTGTATTACGCATGGTTTATTAGGCTAATGTAATACATTAATAATCTTTTTTTTAATCTTATATTTTACTTCTAATTTTCAAATCGTCTTTACACTAGATCGTTCTAGCATTTAAATCTCTAAAAGAAGAGTTTCAGTTCTAAATAGTATATTCTATATTAAATACTATAAGATAAACCCTATCTATTCTAATTAATCATATCTATAAGCCTATTGTGTTTGTCATATGTACAGGCTATGGCAATTAATTTGTCTCTAATTTTTATATAGCATGCTTGCGAGATTTTTGTACTCGAAATCTACGGTCATTCTTTCCAATGAAAAGACCAATTCACACACACACTACCATAGCCTTCTACATTTGCTCCTACTACTTATGATGGAGGGCTATGGCTTTTACTCTTGATTTTACAATAATATAATGATATAAAACCAAAGATTGGATACAGTAGTGTGTTAAATCCCAACAGGACCGTTATGTATTCATGTTCATAAATTATAATTAAATTATTTTTTGATAAGGAATTTCTCTCTTTCTTGTTTAATTAAAGGAATAATTTTTTCCATTATTATTTTATCAAAATTATATTGATCAAAATCCATAGTAAAAAGCAAATAATAATTTTCATTGATTGGAATCAAACACCTACTCATTCTAGTATATCTTCTAAACAAATAAGTTAATTTACCCATCTTTGATTCGAGGTTGAATCGTGTTTTATGTCTAGTTATTGTTTTAATTGCCCATTGATGATTTTCTTCTAGAGTAAGGAATGGTTTTAGTCCTTCTCTATCTCGTTCATTTATGATATTGCCATTTTCATCAGTTATTCCTACCCATCTTATAGACCTGTCAGAATTTAAAATATTTTTGGTAAATGTAAAAAGGAATTTCGTAATATCCATATCTTCGTTTGTCGACATTTTTAAATCAAGTAAAGTAACTTATGATTGTGATAAAAAAATTATCCACATAAATAAATTTATTTCTTTAAATTCATTTTTTGTTAGAAATATTGGATTTATCCCATTTACTAACTTGTACTCTTTATCATTGGGATGAATCGATGGAGGAACAACAATATATGCACCTTCTCCTTTTAATCTAATCTCATTATGGTTATTTTGATCAGAAGAAGATGAACCTTTCCATAATATATTATTAGGTATGTCATCATCACCATCATCAATAGTAAATTCATCAGGGTCGAATTGAAAAATAAAATTAGTATTGCCAGAACCAGTTTTTATCTTCATAGTATCTTTAATGGATTGTACTAGTTGTTTATCTGACAAGGAGTCTATTTTTTGAATATAATATTCGTATGCCTCTTGACCATCTATATCGATGGCAAAAATAGATGATATTCTTCCTGTTATTAGTCCTATATTATTATCTGAATCTATAAACCAATTTTCTAATTCTTCTTTTGAAGGATATGATTTCTTAAATGGTTCCCAGCTACCAATAGAAGGTGTTTTACTTTTTTTCTTCAGAGGTAAAACACTAAATCCATTGTTAAGATAAGATACAGCATAATCATATGTTGATTTTAATTTACTTGGATTATACAATTCTCAATCTTTTCCTATTGTAAATTTAGAAACACAATTCATTTTTCTAATTCCTTTTTATTAAGATCAATAAGATCGATAATTCGTTTGAGAATTGTGTCCATTGTATCGCCGTATTTCCCGAAAGAAGCTAATCGAGAATATGTTTCTTCATTTACTTTTATTAATTTTATAGGTTTACTCATTAAAAAAAATATACTTAAATAACCAAATATCCTATACGATGACTAGTCACAGTAAGTGATGAAATACAATAAAGAAACTGACAGTAAAATATATGCATTATTTATTTCCGATAATAAGAATAAAAAACTTTATTTTAATCAAATACTAAAAAATATTTTTCCATATATTAATCCTAAAACCAATAAATATGAAAGAAAAAATCAGGAAATTTTACGTAGACGTCTAAACATAATGGTAGAACAAAAAATATTAGATAGAGATGAAAATCCAGGAATTGGAAAGCCTAGATATTATTGGTTAAGAGCATTGTAATATTCCATCTAGTGATTCTTGTAAAATAATAATAATTAATTTGACCAATTAATTTTATAACAACTGCTTTAGCTGAACCATAAAGTAGCACATATACTGTGTGGAATATCTACCTCAGAGAAATAAGCACAGAGGAGATGAATGACCTTTACTGGTTGTTAGATAACGATTAAGAATCAGGCTATCGTGCTAGAATTATTTTACTCAGAGATGGATACACAGTACCCTAGATAAGAAGAATTACAAATCATCACGATAATAACATACGTAAATGGATACACAGATTCAATGAAAAAGGTATTGATGGTATTTTATCTAGAAAACATATACGAAATGCTAACAAGATTACAGAAGACATAGAAAGAAAGATTGTGTAGAGATAGCATCTAATGATCCACGAAAGTACAGACTGAAATTCTCTACATGGTCGTTACGTGTACTTGCAGGATACATAATGGAAGAAAAGAAGTTGGTGAGAGAGAGTATCAGTCATACTGAGATAAAGAATGTCTTGGTAAAGCATGGTATAGAGTGGAGGAATTCAAAGACGATACTGGGTAAAAGCAGAAGATCCTGAATATGAATTAAAAAAAATAGGATTGAAGAGTTAAGGTATAACACATCTTCTGATTCCGTACTGTTATATCAAGATGAGAAAGGACCTATAGCAGCAAAGACATATGCGGTGGTCCATCATGGTGTTCCATACAGTCCAAGATAGAAAAAGCACAGAAAGTAAAAGGAATTCTCAATACATTTGGTGTTTACGATTATACAAATGATAAGATGTATACACACTGCTATACAGAAGAAACAAGACCAGTGAGCAGTTTATAGATTTTATGCGACGTGTCGATTCCAGATATGATTCTAGCATCAAAACAATATTTGTTGTGTTAGATAATGCATCTATACACAGGTCAAAAAAGACAAGAAATGTACAATCGTACGTAACTATCCAAGAATAGTTCTTGGGTATCTCAACCTACCAAATCTCCAGAACTGAACCTTATAGAAGGTTAGATGGATGTGGCTACAGAGAAAAGCAATCAATAATTCTACATTTAGAAATGAATCTGATATTGGTTGGAAAAGCAGTATCTGATTGGACATCTAACTACAATAACTCTCATGGCACTATAACTAGAAACAGTTTACATAATGAACTTATGTGTTTGTATACATGACTCTTAACTCAATCAAATAATGACACTTTTCACAAAATGATGTTAGATTATTAATAGAATCTAATCCTTTCTTACTTTCTTGGTATTATACGATGAATATCTAACTTATCTAATTGTTTGAGACAGATTTGACATTGATAGTTATCTCTTTCTAATACCTGAAGTCTAAGTTCTTACCAATAAATCATTTCTTGTTATTCTCCTCCTCCAATATCTTCTAATGTAATTTTGATTTGTTTTTCATCTTCTAAATCCTTGATATCATCCCAAAATACTTTAGGAATAATAACCATTTTTTTATCTCCCATTTTAGATATTTTAGCATAATATACAATTTTTGTCAAACTTTGTAATTCCATAGAATCCATTAGTATATAACCTAATCAAATATATAAAGTATACTATGAAATTCTACACAATTCTATACAATTCTAAAGTATAAATTTATATAACATTCTGCAGTATACTACAGTATGACTAACGAAATGGTTAACAAAAAAATTGAGAAAAAAGATGAACTTGAAAGGAGGATAAGAAAGTGTCTCAGATTTGTTAAAGATATTGAATATCTTTCTGAGGAGAGTAACCTCATATATGTAAAAATGTATGGAGGAATAGGACTTGAAGAAATTGAAGAATTAGCGCTTCAAGGATTAAAGATGCGATTTGCAAATCCTATCCAGATAACTACAAAATATGGTAAGGTTGAAAACGGTCTACAACTTTCTTTGGAGGTCTTAATCTAGTATGCAACATCAACAACAAGTAATTGAGAAGAAAACAAAAAGAGATAGACGTGAGAGTAGAGGTAGGGTCCTTGCACTCTCACGCAGAATGTATCGACTGCAGAATTCAGACGTCTACTACATAGAATCTGAAACTGTAGATAATATATACTACTTTGTAAAATTTAAACTAGACGTTTTTGAATGGTGTTCATGTCTTGATAATTCGACAAGTCATATAAAATGTAAACATATTTTCGGAATAGAATTTTCAATAAGAATGGGGGCCTTGC